>NZ_CP023692.1:4010000-4017500 GCF_008704935.1 Streptomyces vinaceus | reverse complement strand
CCATCGTTGCCGTGGGCGACCGCGACCGGGGGGTCATTCCCCCGTGCGGCCGGTGCCGGCAGGTCCTTCTCGACTACTTCCCCACCCTCAAGGTCATCGTCGGCAACAACGCCCACGCCCGGGCCGTCCCCATCCCCGACCTGCTCCCCGAAAGCTACGTCTGGGCCGACCACCAGCTCGACGCCGAGAAGACCGCATCGTGACGGCCGGGCCCAACCGATGGCCCTGGTGAATGCTCCGGGAGCGAGGCGGAGGACCAGGACGGCGTTCACGGCGGAGCTGGACACAGGTGCAACGACTCGTTGCATCAGAACGGCGCGGCATCGGGCGCAGTGCTCGCCCGCGGCAATGCCGGAGGCGTTCTCGATGCCGCTGGTGTCGTGCCCCCCAGGCCGTCCCTCCGGATCACATGCTGCGTGCGCCGGAGTAGGGGCAGGAATGACGCTCGTAGTCGAGCTGCGTCGAGGGGGCTCTGTGTCCCGGGCCGGGCGAACGTCCGGACCTCGGCCGTCAGTAGGAATGCTGGAGCGGTTGGTCGATGACAACGATGAGTTCTGGACGGCCGTTGAACGGCTCGGGCGGCACCGGGTTCGCAGCCTGGCCCGCATCGATCCGTACGGGGACACCCCCTTCTCTGGCGACTAGAAGACCGTCGTTCCCCGAGGGCGCGCATCGAGCCGTGACTGCCGGACCGGGCCCCTCGGCGGGGTGGCCAGTGACGGGATCACAGGGAAGTGATCGACGCCATCGCGTTCAGGTACCGCACCGGCACACCGTGGATGGACCGGCCCGAACCCTTCGGCTCGTGGAAGGGAGCCCACAACCGGCTGCGGAAGTGGGCCGCCGACGGCACCTGGGAGAAGGTGTCCACCGCTCTGCTCGCCCGGGCCGACGCCGAGGGCGACCTGGATTGGGTCGTCGCGGTCGACTCCACGATCGTGCGGGCACATCAGCACTCCGCCGGGGCCCGTCAAAAGGGGCCGGGGCGGCGATCCGGCCGACCATGCCTCGGTCGGTCCCGCGGTGGGCTGACCACCAAGATCCACCTTGCCGCGGACGGCCACTACCGCCCGCTCGCGTTCGTCCTCACACCCGCCCAGGCACGCGACGCACCAGCGTTTCCTCAGGTCATGGCCCGATTACGAATGGCCCGCCGGATCGGCCGCCCAAGGATCACGCCGGACTCGGTCCTGGCCGGCAAGGCGTATTCGTCCCGGGCGATCCGCCGTCACCTGCGGCGACTCGGGATCCGGGCGATGATCCCCCAGCCGGCCGATCAGGCTGTGAACCGCAAGCGGCTGGGCCGACTCGGCGGCCACCCGCCGGCGTTCGACCGCGAGGCCTACAAACAGCGGAGCACCGTCGAGCGGTGCATCAACAAGCTCAAGCTATGGCGCGGCCTGGCCGCCCGCTACGACTGTGAGGATGTTCAGGTGCCGCTTCGGGCGGTGGCCTGACCCGCGTTACGCCTGGCCCTGGCGCCTTGGTTTTGATCTGTCGGCCACCGTCCGGAGCGGCACTCGCTGCCGCTGGACCGGCGGGCGTGTCCCGATAGGGGCCGTCGCGAGAGGCACCGTCACAGTCCTGACCGCCTTGGCCGATGCAGCGATGGCCGCCCCGCTTCCATGGCTGCAGGAGACAGGTGACCGTGACCAGGATGACCCAGGCAGTCCCGCTGGACCAACACCACCCCGAGATCGTGCTGGGCGTCGACACCCACAAGGACGTCCACGTCGCCGCCGTGATCACGGCCGCCGGTGCCTTCGTCGGGAGCCGGAGCTTCCCGACGACCGCCGGCGGCTACGAACAGTTGCTGGACTGGGCCCGGACATCGGGGCACGTCAGCCGGGCCGGGGTGGAGTGCACGGGCTCATACGGCGCCGCGCTCAGCCGGTATCTCCGTAGCCAGGGCATCACCGTCTTCGAGGTGAACCAGCCCGACAAGGCGACTCGTCGGCGCCGTGGCAAGAGCGACATCATCGACGCCGAGGCCGCAGCGGAACAGCCGGCGCCGCCGCCCACACGCTCAAACTCCTGGCCCGGCGGATCCAGCACCTCACCGAGGAGATCGAAGACCTCACCACGCGGATCACCGAGGTCATCGCGCAACACAACCCGCAGCTCCTGGCCTGCTACGACGTCGGCCCCGACACGGCCGCGGCGCTTCTGATCGCAGCGGGAGACAACCCAGAACGGCTCCGCAGCGAGTCATCGTTAGCAGCCCTCTGCGGCGTAAGCCCAGTCGAAGCCTCCTCAGGAAAGACCCAGCGCAGTCGCCTCAACCGCGGCGGAAACCGGCAGGCCAACTCCGCCCTCTACACCGGCGTACCGGCTCGTCTCCGATGGGACACCCGCACCAGCGACCACATCGACAGACGCGTCTCCGAACGCAAGACCAGACGCGAAGCACTCCGCTGCCTCAACGGCTACGTCGCACGCGAGATCCACCGGCTCATCACCCGCACCACCACCCACGTCCTGGCGGCTTGACATCCATAGGGGCATCAAGACCGCCACCATCTACCTCGCCGGACTCCACCTCCGCCGACACCTTCATCTGGTCAGCGAGGTGATCCGACTCTGTGGCCACCGCCGTCGGGGATCCGGCCCAGCTTCTTGACGTCGACGTGGACCAGCTCGCCGGGCCGGGGGCGTTCACAGTGGCAGACGGGCTCGCCGGTGGCCCGGTCCAGGGCGGCCAGGGGCGGCTGACAGTTGCGGACCAGGATGCGGTGGGCGGTCGTGGCCGCGATCTTGCATCGGACGGCCGGCCGCAAGGGACCGATGCGGTGTTCAGGCCGCAGTCGCAGTACTTCCGCCTCGGCCGCAGTCCGGCTGGGCTGGTGGTGGGGCCGGCTGGAGCGGTCACTCATTCCGGCGATGCCCTGCTGCCGGTAGCGGGTGGCCCAGCGGGCGGCGGTGGTGTGGCTGACCTGGAATCGTTCCGCCGCACGGGCCAGCCATCGTCCACGACACAGCGGGTCGGCCGCAGTCGCCCGGTTTCGCTCAACGGGGCAGCACGGTGGACCACGAGGGCCTCCTGTCTTCGGTGGAGATGTCAACACGCGTGGCACCAACGTCCCGGAACAACACACCTAGGCCCTCAGCGCGTCCAGGACGCGGATTTGGTGGGTCGGTGCTGGTGGCCCACAGGCGTCAGGCATGGCCGGCCAGAGCGGCCTGGTGCTCGGTGAGGCGGGGGTGCTCGATGAGGGGGATGGCAGCGACAAGGGCGGTGTGGGTCGTTGGCTTCGTAGGCGGTGTCGCCGAGCCACTCAAGCAGCCGTACGAGAGTTGGTCGGGCCGGGGCGTGGTGGCGTCCTGACCGTAGTCGGCGCCAGCCGTGACGGCCGGATGGGCGAGGATCGCCGCGATGTAGAGCGGAACGGGCACGGTGGCCTCGTAAATGCTGTTCTGGCGAGTCACGGCCCCAGCGCATCCTGGAGAGCGGACTCCCTGATGAGCGGGTCGGGGCTGGTGAGCAACGTCAGCGCCGTTGGCAAGGATTCACCCGTACCTGAGGCGGTGGCGAGCGACGCCGTTCGTACCTCGCCGCCGCGGGGTGAGTCTCGCGGTCAGAGGTTGACGCGCTTGAGGTAGACGCGGCTGCGGTGGGAGATGGTTTGGTACCAGAGCATCAAGTGCTCGTCCTCGTACGTACGCAGCCGCATGGGGCTGGGGTCCTCGTAGAGGCTGCCGTCCTTGGGGTCGATCGCCATCGACGCCAGGTCGACCAGGCCCTCCATGACCACGGCGACCAGCTCCTGCTGCTCCGCGGGCATGTCGCCCAGTACCCAGACCCGGCTCGGATCGCATTCCCACGCCCAGCCGGCGTCGTTCTCCACTCCCTCACCCCGCAGGGTCACTGACCGATCTCCCGCTGGGCCTCGGCCAGGATGCGGCTGCTGCTCTCCATGGCGGCCCGGAACTGTTCCTCCGTGGCGGCCGGGTCGCCTGCGGCCCGCTCTGCTTCGATCAGTGCCGCGGCGCGGGCGGGCCAGCGGTGGATGGCCACGTGCGTGGCCCACTTGATCAGGAAGAAGCGGAGCGGGTTGATGGCGCCCGTCTCCGCAGCGCGGTCGAACGCGGCATGGCATTCCCGGTCGAACTCGGCGAGGTGTGCCATGTCGATCCGGCGCACGGCGTCCCGCAGGGCTTCGCGCGTCATGGCCGGCTGGGGGATGAGCGGACCGTCGTCTTCGAGGTGCTGTGCTGTCATCGTGCCTCCAGGGGAACGTGGCCAGGATAGCGACCGGCTCCGCGACGTGCCCGTAAACGCAAAAAGCCCCGTACCGGATACCCGGTACGGGGCTTTTCACAATGATTGTTCGGCGGCGTCCTACTCTCCCACAGGGTCCCCCCTGCAGTACCATCGGCGCTGAAAGGCTTAGCTTCCGGGTTCGGAATGTAACCGGGCGTTTCCCTAACGCTATGACCACCGAAACACTATGAAATTTGAACACTGGACGGCAACACAGCTGTTCGTTATTTCAGAACTAACACAGTGGACGCGAGCAACTGAGGACAAGCCCTCGGCCTATTAGTACCAGTCAGCTCCACCCGTTACCGGGCTTCCACATCTGGCCTATCAACCCAGTCGTCTACTGGGAGCCTTACCCTCTCAAGGAGGTGGGAATACTCATCTTGAAGCAGGCTTCCCGCTTAGATGCTTTCAGCGGTTATCCCTCCCGAACGTAGCCAACCAGCCATGCCCTTGGCAGGACAACTGGCACACCAGAGGTTCGTCCGTCCCGGTCCTCTCGTACTAGGGACAGCCCTTCTCAATATTCCTACGCGCACAGCGGATAGGGACCGAACTGTCTCACGACGTTCTAAACCCAGCTCGCGTACCGCTTTAATGGGCGAACAGCCCAACCCTTGGGACCGACTCCAGCCCCAGGATGCGACGAGCCGACATCGAGGTGCCAAACCATCCCGTCGATATGGACTCTTGGGGAAGATCAGCCTGTTATCCCCGGGGTACCTTTTATCCGTTGAGCGACGGCGCTTCCACAAGCCACCGCCGGATCACTAGTCCCGACTTTCGTCCCTGCTCGACCCGTCGGTCTCACAGTCAAGCTCCCTTGTGCACTTACACTCAACACCTGATTGCCAACCAGGCTGAGGGAACCTTTGGGCGCCTCCGTTACCCTTTGGGAGGCAACCGCCCCAGTTAAACTACCCATCAGACACTGTCCCTGATCCGGATCACGGACCGAGGTTAGACATCCAGCACGACCAGAGTGGTATTTCAACGGCGACTCCACCCCAACTGGCGTTGGGGCTTCAAAGTCTCCCACCTATCCTACACAAGCCGAACCGAACACCAATATCAAACTGTAGTAAAGGTCCCGGGGTCTTTCCGTCCTGCTGCGCGAAACGAGCATCTTTACTCGTAGTGCAATTTCACCGGGCCTATGGTTGAGACAGTCGAGAAGTCGTTACGCCATTCGTGCAGGTCGGAACTTACCCGACAAGGAATTTCGCTACCTTAGGATGGTTATAGTTACCACCGCCGTTTACTGGCGCTTAAGTTCTCAGCTTCGCAACCCCGAAAGGTCACTAACCGGTCCCCTTAACGTTCCAGCACCGGGCAGGCGTCAGTCCGTATACATCGCCTTACGGCTTCGCACGGACCTGTGTTTTTAGTAAACAGTCGCTTCTCGCTGGTCTCTGCGGCCACCCCCAGCTCACGGAGCAAGTCCGATCACCAGTGATGGCCCCCCTTCTCCCGAAGTTACGGGGGCATTTTGCCGAGTTCCTTAACCATAGTTCACCCGAACGCCTCGGTATTCTCTACCTGACCACCTGAGTCGGTTTAGGGTACGGGCCGCCATGAAACTCGCTAGAGGCTTTTCTCGACAGCATAGGATCATCCACTTCACCACAATCGGCTCGGCATCAGGTCTCAGCCTTAATGAGGGACGGATTTGCCTACCCCTCGGCCTACACCCTTACCCCGGGACAACCACCGCCCGGGCTGGACTACCTTCCTGCGTCACCCCATCGCTTACCTACTACAAGTCTGGTTCGTCGGCTCCACCACTTTCCTTTCCCCGAAGGGTCCGGAACGGCTTCACGGACTTAGCATCGCCTGATTCGATATTGGGCGTTTCAAAGCGGGTACCGGAATATCAACCGGTTGTCCATCGACTACGCCTGTCGGCCTCGCCTTAGGTCCCGACTTACCCTGGGCAGATCAGCTTGACCCAGGAACCCTTAGTCAATCGGCGCACACGTTTCTCACGTGTGTATCGCTACTCATGCCTGCATTCTCACTCGTGAACCGTCCACAACTAGCTTCCGCTGCTGCTTCACCCGGCACACGACGCTCCCCTACCCATCACAACACCCGTTGGGGCTTATTGCTGCAATGACACGACTTCGGCGGTACGCTTGAGCCCCGCTACATTGTCGGCGCGGAATCACTTGACCAGTGAGCTATTACGCACTCTTTCAAGGGTGGCTGCTTCTAAGCCAACCTCCTGGTTGTCTCTGCGACTCCACATCCTTTCCCACTTAGCGTACGCTTAGGGGCCTTAGTCGATGCTCTGGGCTGTTTCCCTCTCGACCATGGAGCTTATCCCCCACAGTCTCACTGCCGTGCTCTCACTTACCGGCATTCGGAGTTTGGCTAAGGTCAGTAACCCGGTAGGGCCCATCGCCTATCCAGTGCTCTACCTCCGGCAAGAAACACACGACGCTGCACCTAAATGCATTTCGGGGAGAACCAGCTATCACGGAGTTTGATTGGCCTTTCACCCCTAACCACAGGTCATCCCCCAGGTTTTCAACCCTGGTGGGTTCGGTCCTCCACGAAGTCTTACCTCCGCTTCAACCTGCCCATGGCTAGATCACTCCGCTTCGGGTCTAGAGCGTGCAACTCAAACGCCCTATTCGGACTCGCTTTCGCTACGGCTTCCCCACACGGGTTAACCTCGCTACACACCGCTAACTCGCAGGCTCATTCTTCAAAAGGCACGCAGTCACGACTGCATGTGCAAGCACATACAGCGACGCTCCCACGGCTTGTAGGCACACGGTTTCAGGTACTATTTCACTCCGCTCCCGCGGTACTTTTCACCATTCCCTCACGGTACTATCCGCTATCGGTCACCAGGGAATATTTAGGCTTAGCGGGTGGTCCCGCCAGATTCACACGGGATTTCTCGGGCCCCGTGCTACTTGGGAGATGAGCAAGCAAGCCGCTGATGTTTCGTCTACGGGGGTCTTACCCTCTACGCCGGACCTTTCGCATGTCCTTCGACTACATCAACGGTTTCTGACTCGCCGACCGGCCGGCAGACCGATCAAGCTCATTCCCACAACCCCGCATGCGCAACCCCTGCCGGGTATCACACACATACGGTTTGGCCTCATCCGGTTTCGCTCGCCACTACTCCCGGAATCACGGTTGTTTTCTCTTCCTGAGGGTACTGAGATGTTTCACTTCCCCTCGTTCCCTCCACACTGCCTATGTGTTCAGCAGCGGGTGACAGC
>NZ_CP023692.1:1800000-2050000 GCF_008704935.1 Streptomyces vinaceus | reverse complement strand
AAAGGAAAGTGGTGGAGCCGACGAACCAGACTTGTAGTAGGTAAGCGATGGGGTGACGCAGGAAGGTAGTCCAGCCCGGGCGGTGGTTGTCCCGGGGTAAGGGTGTAGGCCGAGGGGTAGGCAAATCCGTCCCTCATTAAGGCTGAGACCTGATGCCGAGCCGATTGTGGTGAAGTGGATGATCCTATGCTGTCGAGAAAAGCCTCTAGCGAGTTTCATGGCGGCCCGTACCCTAAACCGACTCAGGTGGTCAGGTAGAGAATACCGAGGCGTTCGGGTGAACTATGGTTAAGGAACTCGGCAAAATGCCCCCGTAACTTCGGGAGAAGGGGGGCCATCACTGGTGATCGGACTTGCTCCGTGAGCTGGGGGTGGCCGCAGAGACCAGCGAGAAGCGACTGTTTACTAAAAACACAGGTCCGTGCGAAGCCGTAAGGCGATGTATACGGACTGACGCCTGCCCGGTGCTGGAACGTTAAGGGGACCGGTTAGTGACCTTTCGGGGTTGCGAAGCTGAGAACTTAAGCGCCAGTAAACGGCGGTGGTAACTATAACCATCCTAAGGTAGCGAAATTCCTTGTCGGGTAAGTTCCGACCTGCACGAATGGCGTAACGACTTCTCGACTGTCTCAACCATAGGCCCGGTGAAATTGCACTACGAGTAAAGATGCTCGTTTCGCGCAGCAGGACGGAAAGACCCCGGGACCTTTACTACAGTTTGATATTGGTGTTCGGTTCGGCTTGTGTAGGATAGGTGGGAGACTTTGAAGCCCCAACGCCAGTTGGGGTGGAGTCGCCGTTGAAATACCACTCTGGTCGTGCTGGATGTCTAACCTCGGTCCGTGATCCGGATCAGGGACAGTGTCTGATGGGTAGTTTAACTGGGGCGGTTGCCTCCCAAAGGGTAACGGAGGCGCCCAAAGGTTCCCTCAGCCTGGTTGGCAATCAGGTGTTGAGTGTAAGTGCACAAGGGAGCTTGACTGTGAGACCGACGGGTCGAGCAGGGACGAAAGTCGGGACTAGTGATCCGGCGGTGGCTTGTGGAAGCGCCGTCGCTCAACGGATAAAAGGTACCCCGGGGATAACAGGCTGATCTTCCCCAAGAGTCCATATCGACGGGATGGTTTGGCACCTCGATGTCGGCTCGTCGCATCCTGGGGCTGGAGTCGGTCCCAAGGGTTGGGCTGTTCGCCCATTAAAGCGGTACGCGAGCTGGGTTTAGAACGTCGTGAGACAGTTCGGTCCCTATCCGCTGTGCGCGTAGGAATATTGAGAAGGGCTGTCCCTAGTACGAGAGGACCGGGACGGACGAACCTCTGGTGTGCCAGTTGTCCTGCCAAGGGCATGGCTGGTTGGCTACGTTCGGGAGGGATAACCGCTGAAAGCATCTAAGCGGGAAGCCTGCTTCAAGATGAGTATTCCCACCTCCTTGAGAGGGTAAGGCTCCCAGTAGACGACTGGGTTGATAGGCCAGATGTGGAAGCCCGGTAACGGGTGGAGCTGACTGGTACTAATAGGCCGAGGGCTTGTCCTCAGTTGCTCGCGTCCACTGTGTTAGTTCTGAAATAACGAACAGCTGTGTTGCCGTCCAGTGTTCAAATTTCATAGTGTTTCGGTGGTCATAGCGTTAGGGAAACGCCCGGTTACATTCCGAACCCGGAAGCTAAGCCTTTCAGCGCCGATGGTACTGCAGGGGGGACCCTGTGGGAGAGTAGGACGCCGCCGAACAACCCGCCCTTTTAGCTCAGTCGGTAGAGCGTCTCCATGGTAAGGAGAAGGTCAACGGTTCGATTCCGTTAAAGGGCTCCAAAGAAAAGGCCCCCGCCTCTTGGCGGGGGCCTTTTTGCGTTTCCGGAGTCGGCCCGGCGGTCCGGACGGGCGGGCTGCACCGCGACTCTCTAGCATGGGCGACAAGGGGTGAACCCTTGGGAGGCGTGATGACCGTTCCCTTCGACGCGGCCCCGCAGCACAAGCAGAGCGACCCTGACGACGTCCTCAAGCAGGTCGGAGGCACCTGGCACTGGGCGCTGGGCCTCGCCCTGGTGACCCTGATCCCCGGCATCCTCGTACTCGTCTGGCCCGACGAGACCCTGCACATCCTGGCCGTCATCATCGGCCTGCAGCTCCTCGTGGCGGGTGTCTTCCGTTTCGTCACCGCCTTCTCGCACAGCAACGACGGCGGCAGCAGGCTGGCCGCCGTCCTGGTCGCCGTGCTGGCGTTGCTGGCCGGCGTGCTGGTGCTGCGGCATCCGATGCAGACGATCGGCGCGCTGTCCCTGATCCTCGGCGTGTTCTGGCTGGTGACCGGCGTGCTCACGGCGTACACAGCCATCGCGGACCACACGGTCGCCCACCGGGGCCTGCTCTTCGGCCTGGGCGCCCTCGGCGCCGTCGCCGGTATCGTCGTGCTGTGCTTCCCCGTGGACTCCGCGGTCGCGCTGACCCGGCTGCTGGGACTCTGGCTCGTCCTGCTCGGCGTGTTCGAAGTGGTGATGGCGTTCGCACTGCGCTCCGCCACCCGCCGCGTGGGCTCAGGCTAGGGGATGCCCCCGGCCATGATCCGCCGGACGCCCCCTAGTCGCCCGTGCGCGGCTGGGGGACGCGGAAGGCCAGGATGGCCATGTCGTCCGAGGCGGGCTCGGCCGCGAAGCGTTCCACCGCTCGCAGGACGCGGGCGGCGACGGCGCCCGCGGTGAGGCCCGTGCAGGTGGTGAGGACCTCGGTGAGGCCGTCGTCGCCCAGCATGCGGGTTCCCTCGCGGCGCTCCGTCACCCCGTCCGTGACGCAGAGCAGTACGTCGCCCGGGTCCAGGGTCAGGGTCTGTTCGTAGAGGTCGAGGTCGTCGATCACGCCGAGCAGGGGCTGAGGGTCCGCGGCCGGGGTGACCTGGCCGTCCGGGCGCAGGCGCAGCGGGAGCGGGTGGCCGGCGCAGACGACCTTCATCAGGGCGCTGCCGTCCGGCTGGGGGTGCAGTTCCCCGTACAGGAGGGTGAGGAAGCGGCTGCGGGCGCCCTCGTCGAGGATGGCCGCGTTCAGCCGCTCCAGCACCGCCGGGCCGCCGAGGCCCTCGCGGGCCAGGAGGCGCAGGGCGTGGCGGGCGAGGCCGGTGACGGCGGCCGCCTCGGGGCCCGTACCGCAGACGTCGCCGATGGCGAAGCCGTACGCGCCGTCGCGGATCGGGAAGACGTCGTAGAAGTCGCCGCCGACCTCGTTGCCCTCGCCGGCCGCGCGGTAGATGACCTCGACCTCCATGCCGGGGATGGCGGGGGAGCCGGGCGGGAGCAGGCTGCGCTGGAGGGAGCGGCTGATCGCCGTGCGCTCGGAGTAGAGGCGGGCGTTGTCGAGGGCGAGCGCGGCGCGGCGGGACAGGTCCTCGGCGAGTTCGAGGATCTCCTGGCGGAAGTGCTCCTCCGAGGGCTTGCCGAGGGTCAGCAGGCCGATCACGCGGTTGCGGGCCAGGAGCGGGAGGACGACGGTCTCCCCGCCGACGGCCTGGGCCGTCGCAGGCCAGGGGCGGGCGCCGGCCTCCCGGACCGGGTCGGGCGGGCTGACGTGGGAGAGCAGGGCCTTGAGGCCGTCGATGCGCTCCTCGTCCTCGTGCAGGACGTACGCGAGGTACGGGTCCGAGGACTGGTCGGCGATCGTGTACACGGCGCACCAGGTGGCCAGGGTCGGGACGGTCATCTGGGCCATGAGGGCCAGGGTCTGGTCCCGGTCGAGGGTGCCGGCGAGCAGGTCGGAGGCCTCGACGAGGAAGGAGAGGGAGCCGCGGCGCAGGCGTTCCAGCTCGCCGAGGCGGGCGGATTCGACGGCGAGGGCGATGCGGTCGGCGGCGAACTGGAGGCGCAGGGCCTCGGCGTTCGAGTAGCGGCCGGGGTTCTCGGCGGCGACGCCGAGGGAGCCGGTGAGCCGGCCTTCGACCTTGAGGGGGACGGTGATCACCGAGCGCATGCCGGTGGCCTCCAGGAGCGGTACGGCTCCGGGGACGGCGGCGAGGTCGTCGTGGACGGCGGGCATGCGGGCGGAGCCGTAGCGGTTGGTGCCGGCTTCGACGGGGACGCGGGCGAAGCGCTGGCGGGTGGAGGGGAGCCCGGTCGTCGCGCGGACTTCCAGCTCCGTCTCGTCGTCGGTGGCGAGCAGCAGGAAGGCGGAGTCGGCGTCGAGCATGTCGCGGGCGCGTTCGACGGTGCGCTGGAGGAGTCCGTCGAGGTCGTCGGGGGCGGGGGAGCCGATGAAGACCTCGAAGGGGTCCGCGGGGCGGGGTTCGGTGAGCTGGAGGCTGTCGGCGGAGGCGACCCGTACGGGGGTCTGGAGCAGGGCCCGCTCGTCGTCGTGGACCAGCAGGCAGACGATGGACGGCTCGCCGTGCGCATCGCGGACCCGCAGGTGGGAGGCGTACACGGGGATCACTCGGCCGTCGGCGCCGCGGATGCCGTAGCTGCCCTCCCAGCGGGACAGGCGCAGGGCCTCGGCGATGCCGGTGCCGGTGCCGGGGGTCTGGGGCCAGGCGGCGAGTTCGGCGAGGGGGCGGCCGAGGACCTTCTCGGCGGCGTAGCCGAAGACGTGCTCGGCGTCCTCGTTCCAGGCGGAGATCGCGTCGGAGGCGTCGATCTGGAGGACGGCGACGCGTACGCGGCTGTCGGCGAGGGGCAGGAGGCGGTCCGGTACGACGGGTCCGGCCGAGCGGGTACCGACCGGCCGGTCCGGGAGGTCGAGCCGGAACCACACGTGTTTGTGGGTGGCGGTGTACTCGACTCCCCAGCGGGTGGCGAGGGCGGCGCAGAGCATCAGCCCGCGGCCGTTCTCGCGGTCGGGGTCGGCGTAGGGGCGCTCGCCGGGGTGTTGGAGAGGAAGCTCACGTTCCGGGTAGCGGTCGGCGATCTCGACCCGTACGCCGTCACCGGAGCGCAGGCACAGGACCTCGGCCTTGGTGCCGGCGTGGACCACGGCGTTGGTGACGAGCTCGCTGGTGAGCACCACGGCGTCGTCGACGATGTCCGCGAAGCCCCATCCCTGCAGGGTGTCGCGGACGAACGCCCGGGCCGCGGCGACCGAGCGCCCGAGGGGGTCGAAGCTGGCAGCCGCCCGAGCCGTGATCACGAATCTCCTTCGACGCGGTTGGACATCGGGTGCCAGGTTACTTACCTTCGCGGTCGGCATGGTGCCGTCGTCCGGGATTCCACCCGCAGGGTGCGGCCGGTGTGCGATGGTGCCGAAGTGTTATGGCCGGGTTCGGCCGGGGTGAAACACTGGGCAGGATCGAAGAGCCGGGCGTGCGACTCGCCGGGTGTCGGTGGAACAGCGGTCGACCCTTTCGGGAGGGACACGGTGGAGTCTGGCGCAGCGGTGCGGCGAACGGGAACGCGCCCGAAGGGCGGGAGGTCCCGTCGGGGCGGCACGACGGAAGTCGATACCGCTGCCCTGAACCGGCTGCTCACGGCCCTGGTGTCGATGCGGGACGGGAATTTCCGCAAGCGGCTGACGGTGTCCGGCGACGGTGTGATGGCGGAGATCGCCGCCGTCTACAACGAGGTCGCCGATCGCAATCTCCATCTGACGGGAGAGCTCTCGCGGGTGCGGCGGATGGTGGGCCGCGAGGGCAAGCTGAGCGAACGGCTGGAAACAGGTGCCTGTGAGGGTTCCTGGGCGGCCGCGATCGACGCCTCGAACCAGCTGGTGGACGATCTGGCCCGGCCGGTGTCCGAGGTGGGCCGGGTGCTGTCGGCGGTCGCCGAGGGTGATCTGGACCAGCGGATGGACCTGCGGACGCAGGCCGCGGACGGGGCCGGGCATCCGCTGCGCGGTGAGTTCCTGAAGGTCGGGCGTACGGTCAACAACCTGGTCGACCAGCTGTCGGCGTTCACCGACGAGGTGACGCGGGTCGCGCTGGAGGTGGGTACCGAGGGCAAGCTGGGCGGTCAGGCCCAGGTGCGCGGGATGTCGGGTTCCTGGAAGGACCTGACCGACTCCGTCAACACGATGGCGTACCGCCTCACCGCTCAGGTGCGTGACATCGCTCTCGTCACGACGGCGGTGGCGAAGGGCGATCTGTCGCGCAAGGTCACGGTGCACGTGGCCGGCGAGATGCTCCAGCTGAAGAACACCGTGAACACGATGGTGGACCAGCTGTCGTCGTTCTCCTCCGAGGTGACGCGGGTCGCGCGCGAGGTGGGTACGGAGGGTGAGCTCGGCGGCCAGGCGAAGGTGCCCGGGGTCGCGGGTGTCTGGAAGGACCTGACCGACTCCGTCAATACGATGGCGGGCAACCTGACGGCCCAGGTGCGCGGGATCGCGCAGGTCACGACGGCCGTGGCCAACGGTGATCTGTCGCAGAAGGTACGGGTCAGCGCGCGCGGCGAGGTGGCGCAGCTGGCCGAAACGATCAACCAGATGACGGAGACGCTGCGGACCTTCGCGGACGAGGTCACGCGCGTGGCGAGCGAGGTCGGGGCGAAGGGAACGCTCGGCGGCCAGGCGCAGGTGCCGGGCGCGGCGGGTACGTGGAAGGACCTCACCGATTCGGTGAACACGGTCTTCCGCAACCTCACCACGCAGGTGCGGGACATCGCGACGGTGACGACGGCGGTGGCCAACGGCGACCTGTCGCAGAAGGTCACGGTCGACGTGGCCGGCGAGATGCTGGAGCTGAAGAACACCGTCAACACGATGGTGGACCAGCTCCAGTCCTTCGGCGCGGAAGTGACGCGTGTGGCCCGTGAGGTCGGCGTCGAGGGTGAGCTGGGCGGTCAGGCGCAGGTGCCGGGTGCGGCGGGCACGTGGAAGGACCTCACCGATTCGGTGAACACCGCCTTCCGCAACCTCACCGGCCAGGTGCGCAACATCGCGCAGGTGACGACGGCGGTGGCCAACGGCGACCTGTCGCAGAAGGTCACCGTGGACGTCTCGGGCGAGATGCTCCAGCTGAAGAACACCGTGAACACGATGGTGGACCAGCTCTCCAGCTTCGCCGACCAGGTCACGCGGATGGCGCGGGACGTGGGTACGGAGGGCCGCCTCGGCGGCCAGGCCCGGGTGGAGGGGGTCTCGGGCACCTGGAAGGAGCTCACGGACTCCGTCAACTTCATGGCCGGCAACCTGACCTCCCAGGTGCGGCAGATCGCGCAGGTGACCACGGCGGTGGCCCGCGGCGATCTCTCCCAGAAGATCGACGTGGACGCGCGCGGCGAGATCCTGGAGCTGAAGAACACCATCAACACGATGGTCGACCAGCTCTCGGCCTTCGCGGAGCAGGTGACCCGGGTGGCCCGGGACGTGGGTACGGAGGGCCGGCTCGGCGGCCAGGCGCAGGTGCCCGGTGTGGCCGGCGTATGGCGCGACCTGACGGATTCGGTGAACGGCATGGCCGGGAACCTGACCTCGCAGGTGCGCAACATCGCCCAGGTCGCGACGGCGGTGGCCCGCGGCGATCTCTCCCAGAAGATCGACGTGGACGCGCGCGGCGAGATCCTGGAGCTGAAGAACACCCTCAACACGATGGTCGACCAGCTCTCGAACTTCGCGGAGCAGGTGACCCGGGTGGCCCGCGAGGTGGGTACCGAGGGCATCCTGGGCGGTCAGGCGGAGGTGAAGGGGGTCTCCGGCACCTGGAAGGACCTCACGCAGTCCGTCAACTTCATGGCGAACAACCTGACCTCGCAGGTGCGCAACATCGCCGAGGTGACGACGGCGGTCGCCATGGGCGACCTGTCGAAGAAGATCACCGTGGACGCGAAGGGCGAGATCCTCGAACTCGTCACGACCGTGAACACGATGGTGGACCAGCTGTCCTCGTTCGCCGAGCAGGTGACCCGGGTGGCCCGCGAGGTGGGTACCGAGGGCATCCTGGGCGGTCAGGCGCGCGTGCGCGGGGTGACCGGCATCTGGAAGGACCTCAGCGACAACGTCAACTTGATGGCCAACAACCTGACCTCGCAGGTGCGCAACATCTCGCAGGTCTCGGCGGCGGTGGCCAACGGCGATCTGACGAAGACGGTCACGGTCGAGGCGCGCGGTGAGGTCGCGCAGCTCGCGGACACGGTCAACACGATGGTCAAGACCCTGTCCTCGTTCGCGGACGAGGTCACGCGCGTGGCCCGCGAGGTGGGTACGGAGGGCCGCCTGGGCGGTCAGGCGCACGTGCCGGGTGTGTCGGGTACGTGGAAGGACCTCACCGATTCGGTGAACTTCATGGCCTCCAACCTCACCGGCCAGGTGCGGCAGATCGCCATGGTGACGACCGCCATCGCCAAGGGCGACATGACCAAGAAGATCGACATCGACGCCCGGGGCGAGATCCTGGAGCTGAAGACGACGATCAACACGATGGTCGACCAGCTGTCCTCGTTCGCCGACCAGGTGACGCGGGTGGCCCGCGAGGTGGGTACCGAGGGGATCCTGGGCGGTCAGGCGCGGGTCCGGGACGTGGACGGCACGTGGCGCGACCTCACGGAGTCCGTGAACGAGATGGCCGGGAACCTGACCCGGCAGGTGCGTGCGATCGCGGCCGTGGCCACCGCGGTGACCCGCGGTGATCTCAACCTGAAGATCGACGTGGACGCGTCGGGCGAGATCCAGGTCCTCCAGGACAACATCAACACGATGATCGCGAACCTGCGCGACACCACCTTGGCCAACAAGGAGCAGGACTGGCTGAAGGGCAACCTGGCCCGGATCTCCGCCCTGATGCAGGGCCGCCGCGAGCTGGACGACGTGGCCTCGCTGATCATGAGCGAGCTGACGCCGGTGGTCTCCGCCCAGCACGGCGCGTTCTTCCTGGCGCTGCCCTCGGGCGGCACCACGGAGATCGGGACCGAGGGCGGTCCCGACGGCTCGTACGAGCTGCGGATGCGCGGGAGTTACGCGTACGCGGGCGGGGCGGTGCCCACCTCGTTCCGGCCGGGGGAGGGGCTGATCGGGACCGTCGCCGAGGAGAAGCGGACGATCCTCGTCGAGAACACCCCGCCGGGCTACCTGAAGATCTCCTCGGGGCTCGGGGAGGCGCCGCCGGCCCATGTGATCGTGCTGCCGGTGCTGTTCGAGGGGAAGGTGCTCGGCGTCATCGAGCTGGCGTCGTTCCAGCCCTTCACGCAGATCCAGAAGGACTTCCTGAGCCAGATCGCCGAGATGATCGGTACGAGCGTCAACACGATCAGCGTCAACTCCAAGACGGAGATGCTGCTCAAGCAGTCGCAGGAGATGACCGAGCAGCTCCGGGAGCGCTCCGACGAGCTGGAGAACCGGCAGAAGGCGCTCCAGGCCGCCAATGCCGAGCTGGAGGAGAAGGCGGAGCTGCTGGCCCAGCAGAACCGGGACATCGAGGTGAAGAACACCGAGATCGAGGAGGCCCGGCAGGTCCTGGAGGAGCGCGCCGAGCAGCTCGCGGTCTCGATGCGCTACAAGTCCGAGTTCCTGGCGAACATGTCGCACGAGCTGCGTACGCCGCTCAACTCGCTGCTGATCCTGGCCAAGCTGCTCGCCGACAACGCGGACGAGAACCTGTCGCCGAAGCAGGTGGAGTTCGCGGAGACCATCCACGGCGCGGGCTCCGACCTGCTCCAGCTGATCAACGACATCCTCGACCTGTCGAAGGTCGAGGCGGGGAAGATGGACGTCTCGCCGACGCGGATCGCGCTCGTGCAGCTCGTGGACTACGTGGAGGCCACCTTCCGGCCGCTGACCGCGGAGAAGGGGCTGGACTTCTCGGTCCGGGTCTCCCCGGAGCTGCCCGCGACCCTGCACACGGACGAGCAGCGGCTGCTCCAGGTGCTGCGCAACCTGCTGTCGAACGCGGTGAAGTTCACCGACACCGGGGCGGTGGAGCTGGTGATCCGGCCCGCGGGCTCCGACGTGCCGACGGCGATCCGGGAGCAGCTGCTGGAGGCAGGCTCGCTGCGCGAGGCGGACGCGGACCTGATCGCCTTCTCGGTGACGGACACCGGCATCGGGATCGCGGCGAGCAAGATGCTGGTGATCTTCGAGGCGTTCAAGCAGGCCGACGGGACGACGAGCAGGAAGTACGGCGGTACGGGGCTCGGGCTGTCCATCAGCCGGGAGATCGCCCGGCTGCTGGGCGGGGAGATCCACGCGGCGAGCGAACCCGGCCGCGGCTCCACGTTCACGCTGTACCTGCCGCTGCACCCGAGCGAGCTGCCGCCGCAGGGGTACGCGCCGCCCACGCCGGGCGGCGGGCGCGGCGAGGTGTACCGCAGGCAGGGCGACGGCGCGCGGCCCGCGCTGCCGGCCACCCCGGCGGCGCCGGTCTCCGCGGCGCAGCCGCAGCACGCGCAGCAGGCACGGCCCGCGCTGCCGGCCGCCGAGCCGGCCGGTCAGGGGCAGGGCGGGGCCGCGCTGTTCCGGCGCAGGCGCAAGGCGCTGAGCGACCTGGAGCCGCGTACGGCGGTGCCGGGGCAGCCGAACACGCAGGGGCCCGAGGGCGACTGGGTCAATCCGGAGGAGGAACTCCCGGTGCTGCCGCGGTCGTACGACTTCCACGGCGAGAAGGTGCTCATCGTGGACGACGACGTGCGCAACGTGTTCGCGCTGACCTCCGTGCTGGAGCAGCACGGACTGGCGGTGCTGTACGCGGAGAACGGACGCGAGGGCATCGAAGTCCTGGAGCAGCACGACGATGTGACGGTCGTACTGATGGACATCATGATGCCGGAGATGGACGGGTACGCGACGACCTCGGCGATCCGGCGGATGCCGCAGTTCGCCGGACTGCCGATCATCGCGCTGACGGCGAAGGCGATGAAGGGGGACCGGGAGAAGGCGATCGACTCCGGTGCTTCCGACTACGTCACCAAGCCGGTCGACCCGGACTATCTCCTGTCGGTCATGGAACAGTGGATGCGGGGCAAGTGATCGGCGGGCGAGCACTCTGATACCAATTGCTGACTGACCGTGGCGAAAACGGTGTGAAAGGGCGGGCAGCGGGGAACCTTCTGCTCCCCCACACCGTTTCTGCTTCGTGCACAGTGACATCCTGGTGACAGGGTGTGGCGATCTCGGGACTGGGGCTACGATGACCGGCACAAGGACGGACGGCGCAAGGATGCCGTCCTCTTCTGGGGCGGGGCCCGGCGTACAGGCCGGTGCCAGGAGCCGGGGAGGCCCCATGCCGGGGCGAGGAGGACAGGGCATGGTGCAGAAGGCCAAGATCCTCCTGGTCGACGACCGGCCGGAGAATCTGCTGGCGCTGGAGGCCATCCTCTCCGCGCTCGATCAGACACTGGTCCGGGCGTCGTCGGGGGAGGAAGCGCTCAAGGCGCTGCTGACGGACGATTTCGCGGTCATCCTGCTGGATGTGCAGATGCCCGGGATGGACGGATTCGAGACCGCCGCGCACATCAAGCGGCGCGAACGGACCCGGGACATCCCGATCATCTTCCTCACCGCGATCAATCACGGTCCGCACCACACGTTCCGCGGCTACGCGGCGGGAGCGGTGGACTACATCTCCAAGCCCTTCGACCCGTGGGTGCTGCGGGCCAAGGTCTCGGTGTTCGTGGAGCTGTACACGAAGAACTGCCAGCTGCGCGAGCAGGCGGCGCTGCTGCGGCTCCAGCTGGAGGGCGGCGGTGCGGGCGGCGAGGGCAGCAAGGAGACGGCCGGCCTGCTGGCCGAGCTCTCCGCGCGGCTCGCGGCGGTCGAGGAGCAGGCGGAGGCGCTGACCAAGCAGCTCGGCGAGGAATCGGCCGACGCGGCGGTCGTGGCGACAGCGGCCCATCTGGAGCGCAAGCTCACCGGACTGCGGCGGGCGCTCGACGCGCTGGAGCCCGGGACCGGCGGGGGAACGCCGATGCTGCCCGCGCAGGGCTGAGCGCCCGAGCCCACGAGGGGCCGCCTGCCTGGCCGTTCGCACCACCGTCGTGTCTGGCGGTGCGTCAAAGCACTGACGCGGCGCGCGACACGAACGGGTGAAGGGGTGGGCACGCGTGTCCACCGGCGCGCGCACCGGTAACCTCGGGCCCATGGCCTCACGTACGTCCGGCAAGGGTTCCCAGAGCGCAGCGGGCACCGCGAAGGGCCGCACCGGCCGGACGACGGCGCCGGCGAAGAAAGCGGCCGCCGCGCGCGGGTCCGCCGCGAAGAAGGCGGCGGCGCCCCGGCGCGCCCCCGCGAAGAAGGCGCCGCCGAAGCCCGCGCCGTCCCCCACCGGGGGCGTGGTGCGGCTGGTGCGCGCCGTGTGGCTGGGCTGCGCGCACGCGGTCGGCGCGGTGTTCCGCGGAGTGGGCCAGGGGGCCAAGAACCTCGACCCCGCCCACCGCAAGGACGGCGTCGCGCTGCTGCTGCTCGCCCTCGCGCTGATCGTCGCCGCCGGTACCTGGTCGAACCTGAGCGGTCCCGTCGGGGATCTGGTGACCATGCTGGTCACGGGTGCCTTCGGACGACTGGATCTGCTCGTGCCGATCCTGCTGGGCGTGATGGCGGTACGTTTCATCCGCCATCCCGAGCAGCCCGATGCCAACGGCCGGATCGGCGTCGGCCTCTCCGCGCTCGCCATCGGGGTCCTCGGCCTCGTGCACATCGCCTGCGGGGCACCCGGCCGCGACGAGGGCACCACCGCCATGCAGGACGCGGGCGGGCTGATCGGCTGGGCCGCCTCCAAGCCGCTGATCTTCACCATGGGCGCGCCGCTGGCCGTGCCGATGCTGGTGCTGCTGACGGTCTTCGGGCTGCTCGTGGTCACCGCGACCCCGGTGAACGCGATCCCGCAGCGGCTGCGGCGGCTCGGGATCCGGCTGGGGATCATCGCCCCGAACGAGTACGACGAGGGGTACGGGGAGGGCGGCGCCGCCGACCGGCACGACCCCGAGCAGTGGCGGGCCCGGTCGGGATCCGCCGGCGGTGCCGCGGTGGGGCCGGCCGGTTCCGCCGATCCCGCCGACGCCGCCGAGGAGCAGGCGCTCGCCCGCCGGCGGCGTCCGCGCCGCACCCCGGCCCGGCCGGCCGCCGAGCGGGAGATGGACGCCGTCGACGTGGCCGCCGCGGCCGCCGCCGCGCTGGACGGGGCGGTCTACGGCGGAATGCCGCCCTCCCCGCTGGTGGCCGATCTGACGCAGGGCATCTCGGGGGAGCGCGCCGGACGCGAGGGGGCGGAGATCACCGCTCCGGTGCCGCCCGTGCCGCCGGCGCGGGCGGAGCGGCCCGGGGCCGCGCCCGCGGACCAGGGCCGGGACCGGGGCGCGGGTGCGGGCGCGGAGCCGGAGCCGGCCGAGGGCCCGCACGACACCACCGCCGCGGCGTCCGGGACCCTGTCCGTCCCGGACCTCACCAAGGCCCCGCCGGCCGCCCAGCCGCTGCCGCCCCGCGCCGAGCAGCTCCAGCTGCGCGGGGACATCACGTACGCCCTCCCCTCGCTCGACCTGCTGGAGAAGGGCGGGCCGGGCAAGACCCGCAGCGCCGCCAACGACGCGGTGGTCGCCTCGCTGCGCAACGTGTTCACCGAGTTCAAGGTCGACGCGGACGTCACCGGCTTCACCCGGGGCCCGACGGTCACCCGGTACGAGGTCACCCTCGGCGCCGCGGTCAAGGTCGAGCGGATCACGGCACTGACCAAGAACATCGCGTACGCGGTGGCCTCGCCGGACGTCCGGATCATCAGCCCGATCCCGGGCAAGTCGGCCGTCGGCATCGAGATCCCGAACACCGACCGCGAGATGGTCAACCTGGGCGACGTGCTGCGGCTCGCGGACGCGGCCGAGGACGACCATCCGATGCTGGTGGCGCTCGGCAAGGACGTCGAGGGCGGCTACGTCATGGCCAACCTCGCGAAGATGCCGCACGTGCTGGTGGCCGGCGCCACCGGCTCCGGAAAGTCCTCCTGCATCAACTGCCTGATCACCTCGGTGATGGTGCGGGCCACCCCGGAGGACGTCCGGATGGTGCTGGTGGACCCCAAGCGCGTCGAGCTGACGGCGTACGAGGGCATCCCGCACCTGATCACGCCGATCATCACCAACCCCAAGCGGGCCGCCGAGGCCCTCCAGTGGGTCGTGCGCGAGATGGACCTGCGCTACGACGACCTGGCCGCCTTCGGCTACCGGCACATCGACGACTTCAACCAGGCCATCCGGGACGGCAAGATCAAACTGCCACCGGGCAGCGAGCGGGAGCTCAGCCCGTACCCGTACCTGCTGGTGATCGTCGACGAGCTCGCCGACCTGATGATGGTGGCCCCGCGCGACGTGGAGGACTCGATCGTCCGCATCACCCAGCTGGCCCGCGCGGCCGGCATCCACCTGGTGCTCGCCACCCAGCGGCCCTCGGTGGACGTGGTCACCGGCCTGATCAAGGCGAACGTGCCCTCGCGGCTCGCCTTCGCCACCTCCTCGCTCGCCGACAGCCGGGTCATCCTCGACCAGCCGGGCGCCGAGAAGCTGATCGGCAAGGGCGACGGGCTGTTCCTGCCGATGGGGGCGAACAAGCCGGTGCGCCTCCAGGGCGCCTTCGTCACCGAGGACGAGATCGCCGGGATCGTCCAGCACTGCAAGGACCAGATGGCCCCGGTCTTCCGGGACGACGTCACGGTCGGGCAGAAGCAGAAGAAGGAGATCGACGAGGAGATCGGCGACGACCTGGACCTGCTGTGCCAGGCGGCCGAGCTGGTGGTCTCCACCCAGTTCGGGTCGACCTCGATGCTCCAGCGCAAGCTGCGGGTGGGCTTCGCGAAGGCCGGCCGCCTCATGGACCTGATGGAGTCGCGGGGGATCGTCGGCCCGAGCGAGGGTTCGAAGGCGCGCGACGTCCTGGTCAAGGCGGACGAGCTGGACGGGGTCCTCGCCGTCATCCGGGGAGAGACCCAACCGTGATTCACGGGCGGGCAACCGTTTCCCCTGGGCCCGCGTCAAGTTGAGGGAGGTGACGGCACCGTGCCCGGTGCGGGGCCGTCGCAGCACCCGGACTTCCCAGACTCTGTTCGGATTGCCATTCGGATGGCGTAGGAAGTCCACCCTCCGGTTGCTCCACCCTTTCGTCACCCCCCTAGACTGGACATCCAGCAGGTGGCTACACGCTCGAAAGGCGCCCTCGTGTCCATCGGCAACTCCAACTCCCCCGAAGATGAGCGTCCTTCGACCGACGACCGGTCCGAGGACCGCATCATCGAACGCAAGGCCGAAGGACCGTCCATCGGGACGGCCCTGAAGAAGGCCCGGATCGCCGCCGGGCTCACTGTCGACGAGGTCAGTTCCACCACCCGTGTGCGCATCCCGATCGTGCACGCGATCGAAGCTGACGATTTCACGCGGTGCGGCGGCGACGTCTACGCCCGCGGTCACATCCGTACGCTCGCCCGCGCCGTCCATATCGATCCGGAACCCCTGGTCGACGCGTACGACGCGGCCCACGGCGGCCGGCCGGCCCCCACGCCCGCCGCGCCGATGTTCGACGCCGAGCGCATCCGTCCCGAGCGGCAGCGGCCCAACTGGACCGCGGCCATGGTCGCCGCCATCGTCGCCGTGATCGGCTTCGTGGGCTTCACCGCCTTCAGCGGCGGCGACGCGAAGGAGAAGCGCCAGATGGCGGACGCCTCCGCCGCCCCGCAGGCCGCGCCCAAGCAGTCGGCCGGAAAGCCGGCCGCCCAGCCCCAGCCGCAGCAGAGCCCGAAGGCCCCCAAGCCGGAGCCCTCGGACAGTGCGATCGCCGCCGCGCCCAAGGATGTCGTCACGGTCGTCCTGACGGCCAACGACGGAGAGAGCTGGATCTCCGCGAAGGACCACAGCGGCCGGCTGCTGTTCGACGGGACGCTGACCCCCGGCCAGTCCAAGACCTTCACGGACAAGGAGTCCATCGACCTCGTCCTCGGTGACGCCGGGGTCGTGAAGCTCTTCGTGAACGGCAAGGAGATCAAGGACGACTTCCAGCCGGGTCAGGTGGAACGCCTCACATACACCAAGGACGACCCCCGCCAGGGACCGGCCCAGGCAGGCTGATACAGCGCTGAATCCGTGATTCCGGGTCCCCGGGGTGCTGCGCCGCACCCCGGGGATCTTGGTTTACCGGGACTTGGGGCGGGGGCCGGCGTTTGGACAAAGTAGTCTTGAGTCCATGCCCGAACGCCGTACCGTCGCCCTTGTCACTCTTGGCTGCGCCCGTAACGAGGTGGACTCGGAGGAGCTCGCAGGCCGCTTGGCGGCGGATGGCTGGGAGCTCGTCGAGGACGCCGCCGATGCGGACGTCGCCGTCGTCAACACCTGTGGTTTCGTCGAAGCCGCCAAAAAGGACTCCGTAGACGCCCTGCTCGAAGCCAACGATCTCAAGGATCACGGCAAGACCCAGGCCGTCGTCGCCGTCGGCTGCATGGCCGAGCGCTACGGCAAGGAGCTCGCCGAGGCCCTCCCCGAGGCCGACGGCGTGCTCGGCTTCGACGACTACGCCGACATCTCCGACCGCCTCCAGACCATTCTGAACGGCGGCATCCACGCCTCCCACACCCCGCGCGACCGGCGCAAGCTGCTGCCGATCAGCCCCGCGGCCCGCCAGGAGAGCGCGGTGGCGCTGCCCGGCCACGCGCAGGAGCCGGTGGCCGAGGCCCCCGCCGATCTGCCCGACGGAGTCGCTCCCGCCTCCGGGCCGCGCGCGCCGCTGCGCCGCCGCCTGGACAAGAGCCCGGTCGCCTCGGTGAAGCTCGCCTCCGGCTGCGACCGGCGCTGCTCCTTCTGCGCCATCCCGTCCTTCCGCGGCTCCTTCATCTCGCGCCGCCCCAGCGACGTGCTGGGCGAGACGCGCTGGCTCGCCGAGCAGGGCGTCAAGGAGATCATGCTGGTCTCCGAGAACAACACCTCGTACGGCAAGGACCTCGGCGACATCCGCCTGCTGGAGACCCTGCTGCCGGAGCTCGCCGAGGTGGACGGCATCGAGCGCGTCCGCGTCAGCTACCTCCAGCCCGCCGAGATGCGGCCCGGCCTGATCGACGTACTGACCTCGACCCCCAAGGTCGTGCCGTACTTCGACCTGTCCTTCCAGCACTCGGCCCCCGACGTGCTGCGCTCCATGCGCCGCTTCGGTGACACCGACCGCTTCCTGGAGCTGCTGGACACCATCCGTTCCAAGGCCCCGCAGGCCGGCGTCCGGTCCAACTTCATCGTCGGCTTCCCCGGTGAGACGGAAGCCGACTTCAAGGAGCTGGAGCGTTTCCTCACCCATGCGCGCCTCGACGCGATCGGCGTCTTCGGCTACTCGGACGAGGACGGCACCGAGGCCGTCACGTACGACAACAAGCTGGACGAGGAGACGATCGCGGAGCGGCTCGCGCACATGCAGCGGCTCGCCGAGGAGCTCACCTCGCAGCGCGCCGAGGAGCGGATCGGGGAGATCCTGGAGGTGCTCGTCGAAACCGTCGAGGCGGTGGACGGCGGCGACGAGGACGAGACCGGTGCCTACGGGCGTGCCGCGCACCAGGCGCCCGAGACCGACGGCCAGGTCGTCTTCACGGACAGCACGGGCCTGGTGCCCGGCCGCATCGTGACGGCGAAGGTGGTCGGCACGCTCGGCGTCGACCTGGTGGCCGAGCCCCTGCACCTTGACGAGGAGGCGGCAGGATGACCGGAGTCCCGGCATCTGCGGCGGGCGGGACCGGCCGCCGGCCCGCGCCCGGCGCGAAGCTGGGAGCCGCGGCGGTCGATCAGGCCAGCCTGTGGAACATCGCGAACATCCTGACGATGATCCGGCTCGTCCTGGTGCCGGGCTTCGTCCTGCTGCTGCTCGCCGACGGGGGCTACGACCCCGTCTGGCGGGCGTGGGCGTGGGCGGCCTTCGCGGTCGCCATGATCACGGACATCTTCGACGGGCACCTGGCCCGTACGTACAACCTGGTCACGGACTTCGGGAAGATCGCCGACCCCATCGCCGACAAGGCGATCATGGGGTCGGCGTTGATCTGTCTCTCCTGGCTGGGTGACCTGCCCTGGTGGGTGACCGGGGTGATCCTCGGGCGGGAACTCGGGATCACGCTCATGCGTTTCTGGGTCATCAGGTACGGAGTGATTCCCGCCAGCCGGGGCGGCAAGCTCAAGACCCTGGCCCAGGGAACGGCGGTGGGGATGTACGTGCTCGCGCTGACCGGGCCGCTGGCCTCCTTGCGCTTCTGGGTGATGGCGGTCGCCGTCGTGCTGACCGTGGTCACCGGTTTGGACTACATCCGCCAGGCCGTGGTGCTGCGGCGCCAGGGGCTGGAAGCGGAGCGGGCCGCAAGGTGACATACGCGGTGGGGGAATCTCCGGAGGTCGGTGGGGCGTCCTCGGGCGCCGCGGAACCGGCGGCGGAGCCCGGGACCACCGCAGCGCTCGCCGCGGACGTGCTGCGCCTGCTTGCGGAGAGTGACCAGACCCTCGCCGTCGCGGAGTCGCTGACCGGCGGGATGGTGGCCGCGGAGCTCACGGCCGTCGCCGGGGCCTCCCGGTCGTTCCGCGGTTCGGTCACGGCGTACGCCACCGAGCTGAAGCACCGGATCCTGGGGGTGGACGCCGGGCTACTGGCCGCGGAAGGTGCGGTGAACGCGCAGGTCGCGGCCGAGATGGCGGCGGGTGTGCGGCGCGTGCTGGGTGCATCGTGGGGGATCGCGACCACCGGAGTGGCCGGTCCGGACCCCCAGGACGGGCAGCCGGTGGGCACCGTTTTCATCGCCGTCGCGGGTCCGGAGGGCAGGAAAACCGTCCCGCTGAGGTTGAACGGCTCCCGTACGGAAATTCGTAGGGAGAGTGCACGGACAGTGCTCGAACTGCTTTCGAGGGAACTCCGCGAGAATGCGCGGGGGCAGGATACGGAACAGAACGGGGGGATTTGATGTTTGCAGCCCTGAGTGAACACGACATAGCTCCCCGCACGGCCGCGGCGCGAGGCGGTACGGTGGGGCGTGAAGGATGCGGCTACACGGTCAGAGGAGGGAGCCACCGATGATTCTGCTCCGTCGCCTGCTGGGTGACGTGCTGCGTCGGCAGCGCCAGCGCCAGGGCCGTACTCTGCGCGAAGTCTCCTCGTCCGCCCGAGTTTCTCTCGGCTATCTTTCCGAGGTGGAGCGGGGGCAGAAGGAGGCATCCTCCGAGCTGCTCTCCGCGATCTGCGACGCGTTGGACGTACGGATGTCCGAGCTGATGCGCGAGGTCAGTGACGAGCTGTCGCTGGCCGAGCTGGCGCAGTCGGCCGCGGCAAGCGAACCGGTCACGGTGCCGGTGCGCCCGATGCTCAATTCGGTCTCCGTGGCTTCGGTCACGGGCGGTCCGGAGCGGGTGACCATCAAGGCACCTGCGGAAGCGGTGAATGTCGTAGCCGCGTGAGCCCCGTGCGCGTGCTGTGAAGAAATGAGCGTGGCCGGAGCCCCGGCCGGTGCCTGGTGCACCGGCCGGGGCTCCGGGCCGTTCTGGGTGCGCCGCCGGGGGGTGTACGGGAGGATGGGGAATCCGGACGAGTCCGGATCGCGGCCCTGATCCCGGGAGGCAGCCGTGCGGCGTTCTCTACGCATACCTCCGGTACTGGGCATACCCCCGGTGACGGCCCTCGCGGTGGCGATGGGCGCGCTGTGGTGGTGGGCGGTGCTGCGGCTGGCGCTGGCGCCGGGCGAGGCGGGCCCGGTGGAGGGCGCGGTGGCCGTGGGCGGCTGGGGGCTGGGGCTGCTGCCGGTGCACTGCACGCCTGGGCCCCGGCGCAGGGCCCGGCGGGCGGCGGCGGAGCCGGTCGGCGGGGTGGAGGCCGAACCGGTGGGAGGGGTGCCGGTCGACGAGCTGCTCACCAGGGCATCGACACCCCGCCGTTCGGGCGCAGGATCTGGCCGGTCATGAAGGACGAGGCGTCCGAGGCGAGGTAGAGCACCGCCTGGGCGATGTCCTCGGGCTCGCCGACGCGGCGCAGGGGGGACATCCGGACCATCGCGGCCTCGGTCTGCTCCTGGGCCTCGGGGCTGTGCCGGCCGGTCATGGGGGTGCGGATCCATCCCGGGGCGACGGCGTTGACGCGGATGCCGTGGGGGCCGGCCTCGGTGGCCAGCGTCTTGGTGAGCTGGACGACGGCGGCCTTGGCGGCGCTGTAGCAGAGCAGACCGGGCTGGGCGGCGTCCACGGCGCCGGAGGCCATCGTGACGATCGAGCCGGGGCGCCCGGCCGCGATCATGGCGCGGGCGGCCTCCTGGCAGGTGCGCAGGACGCCCTTGAAATTGATGTCCAGGACCCGGTCGAGGTCCTCGTCGGAGGTGTCCAGGACGCTGCTGGTGTGCATGATCCCGGCGATGGCGGCGGTGATGTCGAGCGGTCCGGCGGCCGCCACGGCGGCGCGCAGGGAGGCCCGGTCGGTGACGTCGAGGGGGTGGACGCCGGCCGTGCCGCCGGCCTTGCTGACGACGGCGGCCGTCTCGGCGAGGCCCTGCTCGTCGCGGTCCGCGCAGTGCACGGCGGCGCCCGCCTCGGCGAGGAGCACGGCGGTGGCGCGGCCTATGCCGCTCGCGGCGCCGGTGATCAGGGCGGTCCGGCCGGTGAGGTCGTACGGGGCTCTGGGTGTGGGCATGCCGGGACCGTACGACCGGATCTGACGGAGCGTCAACTAGGTGGACGGGGTGGGGCCGGATTGGCAGCGGGGGCACCAGTACGTCGGGCGGTCGTCCTGCGGTGCCTCGCGGACGGGGGTGCCGCAGCGCAGGCAGGGGCGGCGGGCGCGGCCGTAGACGAAGAGCTCCTGCCCGCGTCGGCGCAGGCCGGTGGTGTTGCGGACCGCGTCGGCGCCGGTGTTGGCGCGCAGCAGGCGGTGGGCGGCGCCGGCCAGGCGGACGGCGGTGGTCGGGGGGTCGGGCAGGCCGCCGACCGGGGTCCAGGGGGTGACCTGGGCGAGGAAGCAGAGCTCGGACTTGTAGATGTTGCCGATGCCGGCGAGGTTGCGCTGGTCGAGGAGGGCCTCGCCGAGCGGGCGCCCGGGGAGGGCCAGGAGGTTGGCCGCCGCCTTCTCGGCGTCCCAGTCCGGGCCGAGGAGGTCGGGGCCCAGGTGGCCGACGGCCCGGTCCTCCTCGGAGGTGCGCAGCAGCTCGACGACGGGCAGGCGGTAGCCGACGGCCGTCCGCGCGGAGGTGCCGAGGACGGCGCGGATCTCGTACGAGGGTCCGCCGTGCCATTTCTCGTCCGCTCCGAAGACCCGCCAGGAGCCGTCCATGCCCAGGTGGGTGTGGAGGGTGAGGCCGCCCTCGAAGCGGGCCAGGAGGTGTTTGCCGCGCGGGGTGACGTCCAGGGTGGTGCGCCCGGTGAGGTCGGCGGTGGCGAAGCGGGGGACGCGCAGATCGCTGCGGGTCAGCTCGTGGCCGGCCAGGGCGGCGTGCAGCCGGGCCGCGGCGCGCCAGACGCTGTCTCCTTCGGGCATGGCGCCATTGTCGCCCCGCGGGGCGGCGCCGGGACGGCCGGAGCCCCCGCCGCGCCGTGGCGCGGGCGGGGGCCCGGTCGCGGGGAAGGCGGAGCCCTACTTCCAGAAGAGGCCCTTGCCGTCGCTCAGGCTGTTGTACGGGTCGCCCCAGTACTCGGCGCCGACCACCTTCGTCTGGGCGGACGGGGCCAGCGCGATGGCGCAGCTGGTCTGCGTCTGGCCGTTGGTGAAGCCCTTCGGCAGCGACTCGTCCTTGCACTTCTCGAACTTGCCGATGACGGAGACGCCCTGGGCCTCGGAGCCGTCCGGGAGCAGGCCCTTCATGTGGCCGACGGAGGCGTAGGAGAGGTCCACGGTGCCGACGTTCTTGACCGTGTAGCGGATGTAGTAGGGGATCATCCCCTTGACCTTGTCGCCCAGCTTGAGCGAGTCCAGGTCCGCCGGCTGGCCCTGCTCGACGCCGGTGACGGTGAGGGCGATGGTGCCGCCCTTGGTGCTGCCGTAGTTGAACGGCACCTGCGCCGTCTCGCCGATCTTGAAGGTCTGGCCCGGCTTCGCCTGGCCCGCCGCGGGGGCCTGGCCGCCGCCGGCGGAGGGGCTGGCCGGGGTGCTGGGCTGCGCGGAGTCCTGCCCGCCCTGGCTGGGCTGGGCGGCCGGCGGGCTCGACTGGGCCGGTGCGGTCTCTTCGTTGCCGTTCTTGCAGCCGGTGAGGGTCAGCGTGCCGGCAACCGCCAGACCGATGACGCCCGTTGCCGCTCGCCGCATGGTGTTGGTGCTCACTTTTCCGGTCCCCCATGAGTGTGATCTTTTGACGTGGCATCGTCAGGACTGATGCCTGCGGTGATCTTGATAGTCCAGAAGGGGGCGGGGGTGCCAGCCGAGAAGGGCTTCGTGACGTGCTCAAGACATAAGCGCAACATAAGCGGGATGGTCGAGACCGGACTGCCGGATTCCGTCACAGGATCCCCGCACCGGATTCACGAGCGCATGCGCAGCCCCCGAGGGGTGGCGTGGAAGCCGGCCGCCTCCAGGACCGGACCCAGCGGGGAGGTCAGCGCGGGGGCGGCGTTGATCCGCTCCACCGTGAGCGCAGGGAGCGTGCCGGTCCGGGCGGCCGCCGCCAGGGCCGCGGTGGCCGCCGCGAGCCGGGGATCCTCCGCCGGGGGCCAGGCCAGCAGCGTCTTGCCGCCCCGCTCCACGTACAGGACGAGCTCCCCGTCGACCAGCACCACCAGCGAGCCCGCCTTGCGGCCCGGCTTGTGCGCGGCCCCGGCCGGGGGCTCCGGCCAGGGCAGGGCCGCCCCGTACGCGTTCGCCGGGTCGGCGGCCGCCAGGACCACCGCCGCCAGCGGGGGCGGATTCCGCTCGGCCGAGCGCAGCCGGTCCACCGCCCCGTCCATCGCGAACTGGGCCGCGCCCAGGCCCTCCACCACATAGCCGCGCCGGGCCTGCCCGCTGTCCTCGAAGGCCGACAGGATCCGGTACACCGCGCTGAAGCCGCCCTCCACGCCCTCGGCGGCCACCGCGCCCCGCGTGACCACCCCGTGCCGGTCCAGCAGGGTCCGGGCCAGCGCGTGCGCCCGGTGGGTGGGGTCGGGGGCCCGGGTGGGCAGCAGCGACCAACGGCCGGAGACCGTGGGCGGGCCCGGGCGGGACACCTGGGCGCTGAGCGTCCCGTACCGGCCGCGCGGGACGGTGCGCCGGGCCCGGTGGGCGGTGGCGCCCGCCGTACGGCCCGAACCGAGCAGGGAGCGCAGCGGGGAGAGCGTGTCATTGGTGAGCCGGCCCGACCAGGCCAGGTCCCAGACGGCCTCGGACAGTTCGAGGTCGGTGGCCTCGGACCACTTGGCGCGCACGATCTCCGCGAGCTGGCGGAAGAACAGCCCGTACCCGCCGGACAGGGTGTCGAGGAGCGACTGGTGAAGCGGAGTCAGCTCCAGCGGGTGCGGCGGGGGCAGCAGCAGCGGGGCCGCGTCCGCCAGGTAGAGCGAGACCCAGCCGTCCTTGCCCGGGAGGGCCCCGGCGCCCGCCCAGACCACCTCCCCGCTGGTGGTGAGCTCGTCCAGCAGGGTCGGGGAGTACCCCGAGACCCGCGAGGGGAGGATCAGCCGCTCCAGCGCCGAGGCGGGCACCGGGGCGCCCTGGAGCTGCTCGATCGCCCTGGCCAGGCCGTCGATGCCGCGCAGGGCGCCGCCCAGGTGCTGCCACTGCGGCAGGAAGGTGGCCAGGGAGGTCGGCGGGACCGGCTCCAGCTCCTGGCGCAGCGCCGCCAGCGAGCGGCGGCGCAGCCTGCGCAGCACGGTCGCGTCGCACCACTCCTGGCCGATGCCGGCCGGGTGGAACTCGCCCTGCACCACCCGGCCGGCCGCCGCGAGCCGGTGCAGGGCCCCCTCGGTCACCGCCGCCCCCAGGCCGAAACGGGCGGCGACGGCGGCCGTGGTGAACGGCCCGTGGGTGCGGGCGTAGCGGGCGAGGAGGTCCCCGAGCGGGTCCTTGACGGGCTCGGTGAACGCCTCCGGGACCCCGACCGGGAGCGCCGTGCCCAGCGCGTCGCGCAGCCGGCCCGCGTCCTCGATCGCCGCCCAGTGGTCCGCGCCGCCGATGCGGACCGCGATGGCCCGGCGGGCCCGGGCCAGCTCCTGCGGCCAGGCCGGATCGGCGCCGCGCTCGGCGAGCTCGTCCGTGGTCAGCGGGCCGAGCAGGCGCAGCAGGTCCGCCACCGACTCGGCGTCCTTGGCCCGCCGGTCCTCCGTCCGCCACTGGAGCTCCCGCTCCAGCTCCTCCAGTACCTCCGCGTCGAGCAGCTCGCGCAGCTCCGCCTGGCCCAGCAGCTCCGCCAGCAGGCGGGAGTCCAGCGAGAGCGCGGCCGCCCTGCGCTCGGCGAGCGGCGAGTCCCCCTCGTACAGGAACTGGGCCACGTACCCGAACAACAGGGAGCGGGCGAAGGGGGACGGCTCGGGGGTGGTGACCTCGACCAGGCGGACCCGGCGCGACTCGATGTCCCCCATCAGCTCCGTCAGACCCGGCACGTCGAAGACGTCCTGGAGGCATTCCCGTACGGCTTCCAGCACGATCGGGAACGAACCGAACTCGGAAGCCACCTGGAGCAGTTGGGAGGCGCGCTGGCGCTGCTGCCACAGCGGGGTCCGCTTGCCGGGACTGCGGCGCGGCAGCAGCAGGGCGCGCGCCGCGCACTCGCGGAACCGGGAGGCGAACAGGGCGGAGCCGCCGACCTGGTCGGTGACGATCTGGTTGATCTCGCCCTGGTCGAAGGCGACGTCCGCGGCGCCCAGCGGGGCCTGCTCGTCGTCGAACTCGAAGGCGCGGGAGGCCGCGGGGTCGTGGTCCAGGAGGTCCATGGAGAGCAGGTCCGCATCGGGCAGCCGGAGCACGATCCCGTCGTCGGCGTGCATGACCTGCGCGTCCATCCCGTACTTCTCGCCGAGGCGGGCACCGAGGGCGAGCGCCCAGGGGGCGTGCACCTGGGCGCCGAAGGGGGAGTGGACCACCACCCGCCAGTCGCCCAGCTCGTCACGGAACCGCTCCACCACGATCGTCCGGTCGTCCGGGACGTGACCGCAGGCCTCGCGCTGCTCCGCGAGGTACGCGAGCACGTTCTCGGCGGCCCAGGCGTCCAGGCCCGCCGCCACCAGGCGCAGCCGGGCGTCCTCCTCGGCCAGGCCGCCGAGCTCGCGCAGGAACGCGCCCACCGCCCGGCCCAGTTCGAGGGGCCGGCCCAGCTGGTCGCCCTTCCAGAACGGCAGCCGGCCCGGGACACCGGGGGCGGGCGAGACCAGGACCCGGTCGCGGGTGATGTCCTCGATCCGCCAGGAGGTCGTCCCCAGCGTGAACACGTCCCCCACGCGGGACTCGTAGACCATCTCCTCGTCGAGCTCGCCGACCCGGCCCCCGCCCTTCTTCGGATCGGCGCCCGCGAGGAACACCCCGAACAGGCCCCGGTCGGGGATGGTGCCGCCGGAGGTGACCGCGAGGCGCTGCGCCCCCGGCCGGCCGGTGACCGTCCCCGCCACCCGGTCCCAGACGACCCGCGGTCTGAGCTCCGCGAACGCGTCGGAGGGATACCGGCCCGCCAGCATGTCCAGCACCGCCGTGAACGCCGACTCCGGCAGCGCCGCGAACGGCGCCGCCCGCCGTACGAGGGCCAGCAGCTCGTCCAGCTGCCAGGTGTCCATCGCGGTCATCGCGACCAGCTGCTGCGCGAGCACGTCCAGCGGGTTCGACGGGATGCGCAGCGACTCGATCGAACCGGTGCGCATCCGCTCGGTGACCACGGCCGCCTGGACCAGGTCCCCGCGGTACTTGGGGAACACGACCCCCGTGGAGACGGCGCCCACCTGGTGCCCGGCGCGGCCCACGCGCTGGAGCCCGGAGGCCACCGAGGGCGGCGACTCCACCTGCACCACCAGGTCCACCGCGCCCATGTCGATGCCCAGTTCCAGACTGGAGGTGGCGACGACGGCGGGCAGCCGCCCCGCCTTCAGGTCCTCCTCCACCAGTGCACGCTGCTCCTTGGAGACCGAGCCGTGGTGCGCCCGCGCCAGCAGCGGCGGGGCGCCCTGGGCGGCCCCCGACTGGGCCATGATCTCGGCCGGCGGCGCAGCCCCCTCGGCGAGCTGCTCGCCCGTGGCGCGCTCGTACGCGATCTCGTTCAGCCGGTTGCACAGCCGCTCGGCGAGGCGGCGGGAGTTGGCGAACACGATCGTGGAGCGGTGGGCCTGGACGAGATCGGCGATCCGCTCCTCCACATGCGGCCAGATCGAGGGCTTGTCCCCGCCCTCCCGCCCCTCGGTGGCCGGCGAGCCGCCCAACTCGCCCATGTCCTGCACCGGGACGACCACCGACAGGTCGAACTCCTTCGCCGAGGGCGGCTGGACGATCTCCACCTTGCCGCGCGGCGCGAGATAGCGGGCCACCTCGTCCACCGGCCGGACCGTCGCCGACAGCCCGATCCGGCGGGCCGGGCGGGGCAGCAGCTCGTCCAGCCGCTCCAGGGACAGGGCCAGGTGCGCCCCGCGCTTGGTCCCCGCGACCGCGTGCACCTCGTCCAGGATCACCGTCTCGATCCCGGCCAGCGCGTCGCGCGTCGCCGAAGTCAGCATCAGGAACAGCGACTCGGGCGTGGTGATCAGGATGTCCGGCGGCCGGGTGGCCAGCGCCCGCCGCTCCGCCGGCGGGGTGTCCCCGGAGCGGATCCCGACCCGGATCTCCGGCTCGGGCAGACCCAGGCGGACCGACTCCTGGCGGATCCCGGTCAGGGGGCTGCGCAGATTGCGCTCGACGTCGACGGCGAGGGCCTTCAGCGGGGACACGTACAGCACCCGGCAGCGCTTCTTCGGCTCGGCGGGCGGCGGGGTGGAGGCGAGCTGGTCGAGGGCGGCGAGGAAGGCGGCCAGCGTCTTGCCGGAGCCGGTCGGCGCCACCACGAGCACGTCGGAGCCCTCCCGGATGGCCCGCCAGGCGCCCTCCTGCGCGGAGGTGGGTTGCACGAAGGCCCCCGTGAACCAGGAGCGGGTCGCGGGGGAGAACGCATCGAGCGCGGAGCCGGCCATGCCCCCATCCTGCACCCGGGCACCGACAACGGCCCGGACCTGGGCAAACGCCCGGGCCGGGCGGGGCGCAGAATGGGGGCATGGCGGACGGGGCGCAGGAGTCGGTCGAGCGGGAGTGGGCCCGGCACTGGCAGTACGCGGAACTGCCCGGCCTGGACCTGCTGCGCGCCCACTACGTGCACCACACCTTCCCGCGCCACGCCCACGACGGGTACGTCATCGCGGCCGTCACCGGCGGCATCGAGGAGGTAGGCCTGCCCGGCGGCATCGTCCGGGCCGGGCCGGGCAGCGTGGTCCTGATCAACCCCGAGGTGCCGCACACCGCGCGCGCCGGGGTCCCCCAGGGCTGGGCGTACGCGACCCTCTACCCCTCGCGGGAGCTGATCGCGGAGGTGGCCGCGGAGATCGGCAGCCTGCGCGGGACCCCCGGTTTCACCGCCGACTCGGTGACCGATCCGCAGACCTCGTACGTGATCACCGAAGTGCACCGGGCCGCCGAGGAGGGCAACGCGCTCGCCGCCGACACGCTGCTGCGCGGGGCGGTGGCGCGGATGCTGACCCGGCACGCCGGGCCGCTGCCCGCCCGTACGGTCCGCGGCGCCGGCGCGGTCGACGCGGCGGCGGCCCGGGCGGTGCTCCTGGAGCGGATGGCGCGCCCGCCCTCGCTGGAACAGCTCGCCGCGGAGCTGGAGACCAGCCCGTTCGCCCTGCTGCGCGCCTTCCGCGCGCGGTACGGGATGCCGCCGCACACCTGGCTCACCGACGCCCGCGTCCGCCGGGCCCGGACCCTGCTGGACGCGGGCACGGCGCCGGCGGAGGCGGCCGTGGCCGTCGGCTTCACGGACCAGCCCCACCTGAACCGCCACTTCACCCGCATCGTGGGGGTCACCCCGGGCGCGTACCGCCGCGGGCGGTCGGGCGGCCGGCCCCCGGCGGCCGGCTGATCCCACCCCGCGCCCCCTCCGGCGTGCAAGAACGTACAAGACCCGGCCGGGGCAGGCTGCGTACGGTCGCGGGGTGGCAGAACGACAGATGGTGAGACAGGAGAGCCCCGGCGGAGTCGGGGAGCGGACCCGGGCGGCCGTCGTGCGCGACGCGCTCGGCGTCGGCGTGGCCGTCGGGCTGTCGGGGTTCGCGTTCGGGGTCACCGCCGCCGGAGCCGGGATCAGCGTGCTCCAGGCCTGCGTGCTGAGCCTGCTCGTGTTCACCGGGGCCTCGCAGTTCGCCCTGGTGGGAGCGGTGGCCGCGGGCGGCAACCCGTTCACCGCGGCGGCCGGGGCCTTCTTCCTCGGTACGCGGAACGCCTTCTACGGGCTGCGGCTGTCACAGCTGCTCGCCCTGCCCAAGGCCCTGCGGCCGTTCGCCGCCCACTGGGTGATCGACGAGACCACCGCCGTGGCGCTGGCCCAGCCGGACCGCAGGTCGGCGCGGCTCGGGTTCACCGTGACCGGCCTGAGCCTGTACCTCCTGTGGAACCTCACCACCCTGCTCGGCGCCCTCGGCGCCGAGGCCCTCGGGGACACCTCCGCCTGGGGGCTGGACGCCGCCGGACCGGCCGTCTTCCTGGCCCTGCTCGCGCCGATGCTGAAGACCGCCACCGAGCGGGCCGTCGCCGCGCTCGCCCTCGTCCTCGGGCTGGGCCTGCTGCCCGTTCTCCCCGCCGGGCTGCCGGTGCTCGTCGCCGCCCTCGCCGCCCCCGCGGTCCTCTGGCTGAAGGGACGCCGCTCGTGAACGTCTGGATCGCCATCGCACTCACCGTCGTGGGCTGCTACGCCGTCAAGCTGGCCGGGCTGCTCGTGCCGGCCGGGGCACTGGAGCGGCCGGCGGTGCGCCGGCTCGCCGCCCTGCTGCCCGTCGCGCTGCTCGCCGCGCTCACCGCCCAGCAGACCTTCAGCACCGGGCACGAGCTCGTCCTCGACGCCCGCGCCGCCGGGCTGGCCGCCGCCGGGCTCGCCCTGCTGCTGCGGGCGCCGTTCCTGCTCGTGGTCGCCGCCGCGGTGGTCGTCACCGCGGGGGTCCGGGCCCTGGGCGGCTAGGCCGTGTGGTGCGGCCGGGTCGTGCGGCCGTGTCGTGCGGACCCGGGCGGTCACAGCGGGCGGCCGTACGCGCGCAGGGTCAGCAGGGCCTCCAGGGTCGCGATCGGGCGCCGCTCCAGCGAACTGCCCGGCGCCCACGCGAGGCGCCGTACCGGCCAGCCGCCGTCCTGCTGCTGCCCGGCGGCCAGGAAGTCCAGCGAGCGCCGCAGCTCCTCGTCGGTGAACCAGCCGCGCGCCAGCGACTCCGGCCGCCGGGCCACGTCGTGCGGGAACAGCTGCTCGCCCGGCGCGCAGCCGGGGTACGGCGGGTACTCGCGGCGCCGGCGCGGGTCGAGCACCACCAGCCGCTGCTCCCGTACGAGCCGCCCCAGCCGGTCCGCGGCGGCCACCGCCCGCGCCCGGTCGGGGGCGCCGTCGAGGAAGGCCACGGCGCTCTGGACCTCGTACGGGTCCGCGCGGCGCAGGTTCTCGACCCGCTCCCAGCAGAAGTCGGTGGCCCGGAACAGCCACGCGTGCCAGATCCGGTTGCGGTGCAGTACGCCGACCACCGGCCCCGTGGTCAGCAGCGCGCCCGGCGGATCGTCGTACACCGGGTGGTACGGCGCTCCGGGGTAGCCGTGCGGGGCCGGGAGGACCACCGGGAGGGCGCCGTCCGCGGTGGAGACCCGGGTCAGGTGGCGGCAGAGCCGCTCGATCCGCTGCCCGGCGCAGCGGCCCAGGCCGTCCAGGATCCGCAGGGCGTGGGCGGTGTGCAGCGGATGGCTGAGCGGGCCGCGCAGGTCCGGATCGAGGGCGTGGCCGTAGCCGCCGTCGGCGTTGAGGTACGAGCCGAGGGCGGTGTCCACCGCGTCGGCCTCTCCGCCGAGGAAGTGGAACGCGAACCGCCGCTGCTCCAGGACCCGGGCCGTGAGCCAGATGAACCGCTCGGCGCGGGCCAGCGGGGTCGATGAGTGCGGTGGCGCCGGCGAGGAAGCGTCGTCTCCAGGCATGCGGGAAACCGTAGGGCGCCCCGCGGCGCGGGCGGGGGGCGAACGGCGCCGGTGCACTCTCCCGGGGCGGGATACTGGGGGCATGCGGTTGACGATTTTCTGGGAGCGGATGGCCGAGCACTTCGGCGCGGGCTACGCGGACTCCTTCGCGCGGGACCACGTCATGACGGAGCTCGGCGGACGCACCGTCCACCAGGCGCTGGAGGCGGGCTGGGAGGCCAAGGACGTGTGGCGCGCCGTGTGCGCGGCGATGGACGTGCCCGCCTCGCTGCGCTGACGCCGGCGGCCGTTTCCGCGTATGCGGGACGGGTGGGACAGACTGGTCGGCGTGGCAGCCAGCGATGAGACGACCGTGACGACGACCGGCACGACACAGACGACACAGACGTCAGGGACTACAGAGACGTCAGGGATGACCCAGACGTCAGGGACGTCCGGGTCGTCCGGGACGAGGACCGACACCACCGGGGCGGACGGGGCCGCAGAGCCCGCCGGAGCCGCGGCCCCTCCCGGCGCGGGCGCCGCACCGGCGGCGGGGGCCGGCGCCCGGATGCCGCGCTGGCTGCCGCGCGCCGTCGTCCTCGTACTCGCCCTCATCGCCTGCTTCCAGCTCGGCAGCTGGGCCTTCCACCAGCTGACCGGGCTGCTCGTCAACATCCTGATCGCGTTCTTCCTCGCGCTCGCGGTCGAACCCGCCGTGTCCCGGATGGCGGCGCGCGGCATGCGCCGCGGGCTCGCCACCTTCCTGGTGTTCCTGGGCGTCTTCGTCGCCGGCGCGGGCTTCGTCGTCCTGCTCGGCTCGATGCTCGCCGGGCAGATCGTCGACATGGTGGAGGGCTTCCCCCGCTACCTCGACTCGGTGATCGGAACGATCAACACCACCTTCCACACCAAGCTGTCCCGGCTGGAGATCCAGGACAGCCTGCTGCACTCCGACTGGCTCCAGAAGTACGTGCAGAACAGCGCGACCGGCGTGCTCGACGTGTCCGCCACGGTGCTCGGCGGGCTCTTCCGGCTGCTGACGGTGGGGCTGTTCTCCTTCTACTTCGCCGCCGACGGGCCGCGGCTGCGGCGCGCGCTGTGCTCCGTACTGCCCCCCGCGAAGCAGTCGGAGGTGCTGCGCGCCTGGGAGATCGCCGTGGCCAAGACGGGCGGCTACCTGTACTCGCGCGGGCTGATGGCCCTGGTCTCCGGCCTCGCCCACTACGTCGTCTTCGCGGTGCTCGACGTGCCGTACGCGCCCGCCCTCGCGGTGTGGGTGGGGCTGGTCTCCCAGTTCATCCCCACCATCGGCACCTACCTGGCGGGCGCGCTGCCGATGCTGATCGCCTTCCCGGACTCGCCCTGGTACGCGCTGTACGTCCTCGGGTTCGTGGTGATCTACCAGCAGTTCGAGAACTACGTCCTGCAGCCGAAGCTGACCTCCAGGACGGTCGACATCCACCCGGCGGTGGCCTTCGGGTCCGTCATCGCGGGCACGGCCCTGCTGGGCGCGGTCGGAGCGCTCATCGCGATCCCGGCCGTCGCCACGCTGCAGGCCTTCCTCGGCGCGTACGTGAAGCGGTACGAGCTGACCGAGCGGGCGGCCGGGGAGGCGGCTACTCCTTCTCGGCCCCGCCCCCGGCCTCGGATTCGTCGAGGAACGCTGCCAGGGCCTCGTTGACGGTCGCCTCGGCGGCGCCCTTGTCGACGCCGAGGCCGCTGAAGAGGCCCTCGCCGTTCTCGAGTTCGAGGAGGGCGAGCAGGACGTGCTCGGTGCCGACGTAGTTGTGGCCCAGGCGCAGGGCCTCGCGGAAGGTGAGCTCCAGGGCCTTCTTGGCGGACGCGTCGAAGGGGATGAGGGCGGGGAGCTCCCCGGTGGCGGCCGGGGGCAGGGCGGCGGTAGCGGCGGCGCGCACGTCCTGCTCCGAGACGTGCTGGGCGCGCAGGGCGAGCGCGGCGAGGCCCTCCGGCTCGGCGAGCAGGCCGAGGACGAGGTGCTCGGTGCGGATCTCGGTGTGGCCGCCGGAGCGGGCCTCGTTCTGCGCGGTGACGACGACGTTGCGGGCGCGCGGTGTGAAGCGGCCGAACCCCTGGCTGGGGTCCATGCCGCCCTCGCCCTCCTTGTCGGCCTTGGGGACGAAGCGCTTCTGGGCGGCCTGGCGGGTGACGCCCATGCTGCGGCCGATGTCGGTCCAGGAGGCGCCGGAGCGGCGGGCCTGGTCCACGAAGTGGCCGATGAGGTGGTCGGCGACGTCGCCGAGCGACTCGGCGACGACGACGGCGCCGCTGAGCTGCTCCAGGGTGTCGGTGTGGACCTTCTTGATGGCCTCGATCAGGTCGTCGAGGCGTACCGGGTTGGTCATGCGAACGGGTTCCACGGAAGGGTTCGTCATGGATGCAACCCTAGGTTGACAGTCGGAAGGGTGTCAACCTTGGGTTGTCAGTTCGGTGTCCGGCGAGCCCGCTTGACAGGGAAATCGAACATCCATTCTGATGAGTTATCCACAGCCGAAACGGGCGTGGAAGCGCATTGTCAGTGGCAGGCGTTAGCGTCAATGGCGTGAAGCGATCGACTCAAGCAAACCGGGTGGAACCCATGGCAGGCACCGACCGCGAGAAGGCTCTCGACGCCGCGCTCGCACAGATTGAACGGCAATTCGGCAAGGGTGCGGTCATGCGCCTCGGCGACAAGCCGAACGACCCCATCGAGGTCATCCCGACCGGGTCGACCGCGCTGGACATCGCGCTCGGCGTCGGCGGGCTGCCCCGCGGCCGTGTGATCGAGGTGTACGGCCCGGAGTCCTCCGGTAAGACGACCCTGACCCTGCACGCCGTGGCCAACGCGCAGAAGGCCGGCGGCACCGTCGCCTTCGTGGACGCCGAGCACGCGCTCGACCCCGAGTACGCGAAGGCCCTCGGCGTCGACACCGACAACCTCATCCTGTCGCAGCCGGACACCGGCGAGCAGGCGCTGGAGATCGTGGACATGCTGGTCCGCTCCGGCGCCCTCGACCTCATCGTCATCGACTCCGTCGCCGCGCTCGTGCCGCGTGCGGAGATCGAGGGCGAGATGGGCGACTCGCACGTGGGTCTCCAGGCCCGGCTGATGAGCCAGGCGCTCCGGAAGATCACCGGTGCGCTCAACCAGTCCAAGACCACCGCGATCTTCATCAACCAGCTCCGCGAGAAGATCGGTGTGATGTTCGGCTCGCCGGAGACCACCACCGGTGGCCGCGCGCTGAAGTTCTACGCCTCCGTGCGCCTCGACATCCGCCGCATCGAGACCCTCAAGGACGGCACGGAAGCGGTCGGCAACCGCACCCGCGTCAAGGTCGTCAAGAACAAGGTCGCGCCCCCGTTCAAGCAGGCCGAGTTCGACATCCTCTACGGCCAGGGCATCAGCCGCGAGGGCGGTCTGATCGACATGGGCGTGGAGCACGGCTTCGTGCGCAAGGCCGGCGCCTGGTACACGTACGAGGGCGACCAGCTCGGCCAGGGCAAGGAGAACGCCCGCAACTTCCTGAAGGACAACCCCGACCTCGCCAACGAGATCGAGCGGAAGATCAAGGAGAAGCTGGGCGTGGGCGTGCGCAAGGACGCCGCCGACGAGTCGGCCGCCGCTGCGCCTGCCGCCGACGCCGCGGCCGTGCCCGCCCCCGCCTCGAAGGCCAAGACGACGGCGAAGGCCGCCGTCGCCAAGAGCTGACCCGTGCGGGAGCAGGAAAGGGACGGCGGGAGCGGCGGCCGGGAGGGCCGTCGCGGAGGCGGTCGCACAAGCCGTCGTGAGGACGGTCGGGAGGGTCGTCGCGAAGACGGCCTCGAAGGCCGTCGTGACGGCGGCCGGGAGGCCCGCCAGGAACTGCCGCCCCAGAGTCCCGAGGAGCAGGCGCGGGCGATCTGCCTGCGTCTGCTCACCGGGATGCCGCGCACCCGGCGGCAGCTCGCGGACGCCCTGGAGAAGCGGGGCATCCCCGAGGAGGTGTCGCAGGAGGTCCTCTCCCGGTACGAGGAGGTGGGCCTGATCGACGACGCCGCGTTCGCCGGGGCCTGGGTCGAGTCCCGGCACCGCGGCCGGGGCCTCGCCCGCCGGGCGCTCGCGCAGGAGCTGCGCACCAAGGGGGTGCACGCCACCCTCGTCCAGGAAGCCCTGGAGCAGCTGGACTCCGACCAGGAGGAGCAGACCGCCCGGGAGCTCGTGGAGCGCAAGCTCCGCGCCACCCGGGGCCTGGAGCGGGACAAGCGGATCCGGCGCCTCGCCGGGATGCTCGCCCGCAAGGGGTACCCGGAGGGCATGGCCCTGCGGGTGGTCCGGCGCGCCCTGGAACAAGAAGGCGCCGAGGGCGCGGACGAAGACGAGCCGGGGTACCCGGGGTTCTGAGCACCGCCCTCCGCGCCGCGGGCCCGGGGGGTGGGGATAGCCCCCGGGCCGAGACGCCGGGGTGCTTCACTGCCAACCACCGGGCCCGGCGGCAGAGTTGGCCGCATGATGCTGCGTTACGCCCTCCAGACCGTCAGGGACCGCAAGGCCGGCTTCCTCGGCGCCTTCGTCGCACTGCTGTGTGCGGCCGCCCTCGTCACCGCCTGCGGCACGCTCCTGGAAACCGGACTCCGCGGAAAGATCGCCACCGAGCGCTACGCGGCCACGCCGGTCGTCGTCTCCGCCGACCAGAACGTGCACCAGACCACGGTCAAGGAGAAGAAGGGCACGTCCAAGACGAAGCACAAGGCCAAGCCCGTCGCCGAACGGGCCTGGCTCCCCGCCGCCACCGTGGAGACGGTCAGGTCCGTACCGGGCGTCGGGCGGGCCGTGCCGGAGCTCAGCTTCCAGGCCGTCCCGCTGGTCAACGCCCCGGGCGGCGCGAAGCCCTCGTACGGGCACGCCTGGACCTCCGCGGCGCTCACCCCCTTCACGCTCACCGAGGGCCGCGCCCCCCAGAGCGACGGCGAGGTCGTCGTCGACCGCGAACTGGCCGCCCGTACGGGGCTGAAGACCGGCGCCCCGCTCACCGTGCAGGCCACCGGCGAGCCCAGGACGTACACCGTCAGCGGGATCGCGCACAGTGCCCGCGGCGACCTCACCCGGCAGAACGCGCTGTTCTTCGGCGACGCCGAGGCGCAGCGGCTGGCCGCCCGAGACGGACGGGTCACCGCCATCGGGGTGCTCCCGGCGCCCGGGACCGACCCCGTGGAGCTGGCCGGGCGCATCGGGAAGGCGCTCCAGGGTCAGGGCGGCGGCGCGCAGGTCGCCGTCGGTGACGCCCGCGGGCCGGTGGAGTTCCTGGACGCGGCCGGCGCACGCATCAAGCTCGTCTCCATGGGCGGGGCCATGGGCGGCACCGCGCTCCTCGTCGCCATCCTCGTGGTCGTCGGCACCTTCGCCCTCTCCGTCCAGCAGCGCTACCGCGAACTCGCCCTGCTGCGGGCCATCGCCGCCACGCCCGGGCAGCTGCGCCGCATGATCGGCAGCGAGGCCCTGCTCGTGGGCCTGGCCGCCGGTGTGGCGGGGGCGCTCGCCGGACTCCCGCTCGCGGCCTGGCTGCACGGCCGGTTCGTCGCGAGCGGGGTCGTCCCGGCCAACCTGGAGCGCACCGCCGGGATCTTCCCGATGTTCGCCGCCGTCGGAGCGAGCCTGCTCGGAGCCTGGGCCGCGGCGCGGATCACCGGGCGGCGGATCGCCCGGATCCGTCCGGCCGAGGCGCTCGCCGAAGCCGCTGTCGAGCGGGGGCGCCCCGCGTGGATCCGGATCGCGATCGGTGTGCTGCTGCTGGCCGGCGGGGTGGTGCTGGTCGCCGTACTCAGCGCGCTGCGCAGCGAGCCGGCGTCGACCCCGGTGACCTTCCTCGCGGTCGTGGTCTTCGCCGCGGCGGTCTCGCTGCTCGGCCCGCTGCTGGTCCGCGCCGCGACGGCGGTGCTCGCCGGGCCGCTGCGGCTGGCCGGCCCGGGCGGATACCTGGCCACCGCGAACCTGCGCGGCAACGCCACCCGGATGGCCTCCGCCGTCACCCCGCTCACCCTGCTGATCGGCATGACCTGCACCGTCCTGTTCATCACGCCGACCCTGGGCGACGCCGCCCGCGCGCAGGCCCGTGACGGGGTCCGGGCCGGCTGGGTGCTGGCCGCGCAGGGCCCGGGCGTCACCGGTGCGGCCGCGGAACGGATCCGCCGCACGCCCGGGGTCACGGCGGCCACCGAGATCGTGCACACGTCCGTGCGGGTGGGGCTGACGAAGTACGGGGCGCAGGGGGTCACCCCGGCCGGGCTGACCCGGACCTGGGACCCCGGTGTGACGAGCGGGAACCTGGACGGGTTCGGCGAGCGGAGCGTGGCGGTGAGCGAACTGGCCGCCGATCAGCTGGGGCTGAAGCCGGGGAGCCCGCTGGAACTCGCGCTGGGGGACGGGACCCGCGTCACGCTGACCGTCGCTGCCGTGTACGCGCGGGGGCTGGGCTTCGGGGACCTGACGCTGTCGCACGATCTCGTCGCGGCGCACGTGGACAACCCGCTCGCGAGCAGCGTGCTGGTGGCGGCGGAGCCGGGCACCGGGCGGGAGCGGCTGGCCGCGGCGGTCGCGGGGTTCCCGGGGGTCGGCGTGCTGTCGGCGCGGGACGCGGACGAGGTGCGGGCGCAGCGGCAGCAGGCGGGGGCCGAGATCAACCTGCTGGCGATGGGGCTGGTCCTCGCGTTCACCGCGATCGCGGTGGTCAACACCCTGGCGATGTCCACGTCCGAACGGCTGCGGGAGTTCGCGATGCTGAGGCTGGCGGGCGCCAAGCGACGGCAGGTGCTGCGGATGCTGCGGATGGAGGCGGTGGGCGTGGTGCTGATCGGGGCGGTGCTGGGCTCGGGGATCGCGCTGGCCGTGCTGACCGCTTTCAGCGTGGGGATGACCGGGACGGCCGCGCCGGCGGTGCTGCCGGTGGTGTACGTGGGGGTGGTGGGCGTGGCGGGGCTGCTGGCGACGGCCGCGACCGCCCTGCCGGGGCGCCTCGCGCTGCGGGTGCCGCCGGTCGAGGTGGCCACCTCGCGGTAGCGGCCCGCCGCCGGACGCCGGGGCCCCACCGCGGAAGCGGCGGGGCCCGGGCCGGGTCCTCAGGCGCCGGACGGACTCACCGGGAGGCCGGCGGACTTCCAGGCCTGGAACCCGCCCGTCAGGTCCGTGGCCCGGTGCAGGCCGAGCGCGTGGAGGGAGGCCGCCGCCAGTGAGGAGGCGTAGCCCTCGTTGCAGATCACCACCACCCGCAGGTCGTGCGAGGTGGCTTCGGGGGCGCGGTGGGAGCCCTGGGGATCCAGGCGCCATTCCAGCTCGTTGCGCTCCACCACCAGCGCCCCCGGGATCAGGCCGTCCCGCTCGCGCAGCGCCTGGTACCGAATGTCCACCAGCAGCGCGTCGCCGGCGCGGAACGCCTCGTACGCCTGCGCCGGGCCGATCCGCGCGTACGTCGAGCGGACCTGCTCCAGCAGGGCGTCGATGCCGGTCGGGGCGCTCACTGCCAGTCCGCCGGACGCTCGACCTGCTCCAGCGTGAGCACCTGACCGGTGCGGCTGAAACGGCGGATCAGGGGCAGCGGCGGGTAGTACGCGTGCACCGAGACCGCGTGCTCCGACTCCGACTCGTTGAGCACCTCGTGGACGTGGTGCTCGCCGAACGCCCGCCCCGTCCCCGCGCCCAGGCTGCGGCTGCGGTCGAGGTCCGGGGCGAGTTCCAGGCTCCGCCAGCCCTCGGAGGGGAGCCGGACCGCCAGCGAGTGCTCCTTCAGCCTGCCCCGGGCGGTGGCGAACGCGCCCTGCGACTCGGCGTGGTCGTGCCAGCCGGTGCCGGTGCCCGGCGGCCAGCCGATCACCCAGGCCTCGCTGCCGCCCGGCCCGTCGAGGCGGATCCAGGTCCGGCCCTCGGGGTCGAGGGGGAGGGAGTCGATGACCGCCGGGTCGGCGGCGGTGCGCAGGGCGAAGTCGAGGAGGTCCGCCGCCGTCACCGGGGGCGCGGCGGCGCGTACGGGGGCGTGCGGAGGTGCGAGGGGCGCAGTGGATGCACTGGGGGCAAGGGGCGCAGACATGGGGGCGTGACCGTCCTGGGGGTTCGCGAAAGTGCGCGCGGAGCGCGCGGGGGAAGGCGAATCAGCAGGAAGGGCGACACACGCAGCCCGCATAGCGGAGCAGGTCCATATGGACCCTCCGCCACAGGCGTACGTCATTGCCGGTCATGCCCGCGAGTGAAGCACGCGGACCGGAGGACGGTCAATCGATCACGGCTGGATGTGTCGGGGCCGTGGGCGCCGTCGGCGCGGGATCGAGCGCCGCACGAGCGCCTTCGGGCGCCCCGCACCGGAGCGCGTCCGCCGCCTCGTACAGCTCGGCCGGCCGTACGCCCGCGAAGGTCGCGGCCAGGTGCCCGTCCGGCCGGACCAGCAGGACGGTGTGGGCCGGCGCCCCCGGGTAGCCGTCCGCGACCAGCAGTTCCGTACGGGCCGGCAGCGCGCTCACCGCTGCCGCGAGCCGCGGCATCAGCCCGGCGCCCAGCCAGTGCCGCCGGTCCCAGACCCCGGTGCCCGGGGCGACGAGGACCACCAGCAGCCGGCCCCGCCCCAGCAGGTCGCGCAGCGGCACCGTCGACCCGTCGGGCGCGGTCACCGGGACGTTCGCGACGGGGCCGCCCGGATCGGTGTCCGTCGGCACCTCGCGCACGGCCACCGGCGGGGCGTACGAGGGCTGCGCGCCGAGCGGGCCCCGCCCCAGGTGGCCGTCGGTGAGCAGCAGTTCGCCGGCGCGGGCGGAACCGGGCAGCAGGGTCCGCAGCCCGCCCCCGCCGCGGAGCACCGGCATCGCCTGGTCGGCGGCGCGCAGCCGGGCCGCGACCGCCGTGCGCCGTTCGTCCTCGTAGCTGTCGAGCAGGGCCTCGGAGGCGCCCTGGTGCCAGGCGAGCGAGAGCTTCCACGCCAGGTTCTCGGCGTCCCGGAGCCCCTCCTCGACGCCCTGCGTGCCGAGCGCGCCCAGCAGGTGGGCGGCGTCCCCGGCGAGGAAGGCGCGGCCGTCGCGCCAGCGCCGGGCCAGCCGGTGGTGCAGCGTGTGGACCCCGGTGTCGAGCAGGTCGTACGGGGGAGTGCTGCCCCCGCACCACACCGCCAGGCCGTCCCGTACGAGGGCCACCAGCGCATCGGGGGTGACGAGCTCCCCACGGGCCGGGAGCAGCCAGTCCAGCCGCCACACCCCGTCCGGCAGCGGCCGGGCGGTGGTCTCCCGCGGCGGGTCGCGGTGCAGCAGGGCCTCGCCGGGCCAGGGGAGTTCGGTGCGCAGCGCGGCCACGGCGTGCCGCTCGACGGCGGTGCGGCCGGGGAAGCGGATGCCGAGCAGCTTGCGCACGGTGGAGCGCGCCCCGTCGCAGCCGACCAGGTAACTCCCTCGCCACCAGGTGGTTTCGGCGCCCCGGGTGTGCGCGGTGACCCCGCGCTCGTCCTGCTCCAGGGAGTCCAGTTTGCTGTCGGTGACCAGCTGGACCAGCGGATGCGTGCCCGCGGCGTCGCGCAGCCCGCGCGCGAGGGCGTGCTGCGGCAGGTGCAGCGGGGCCGGCTCGTCCTCGAAGGTGGTCCGCCGGGTGTCACGGCCGCGCCGCATCGTGCGCCATGCGGCGTAGTACGCGCCCTCGTCGCGCAGCGTCGTACAGCCGAGGCGCTGCGCCATGGCGGCCGTGTCGGCGTGCAGCACGACCGTACGGGCCGGGCGCGGCAGGTCCTTGCCCGGTCCCTCGTCGAGCACGACGCTGGGCACGCCCGAGCCGGCCAGGGCCAGCGCCAGCGAAAGTCCGACGGGCCCCGCGCCGACGACGATCACCGGGTCCATGATGCGGCTCCCGATGTCCGGTATGTGATCACAGAACGAATGCAACCCACTGGAGGTGCCTGCGTCAAGTGACACCCGGCCCCGCCAACGCCGTGTGGTGCGGCGGATGAGTTCCGCCGCACCACAGGTGTCACGCAAGTGTACTGACCGGGCGTCAGTGCCCCGAGCCGGGGAAGACCCGTCAGGGAGCCTGGCCCACGCCCGCCGCGCCGCCCGCGTCGACCTCGGCCACGTCCCCGGCGACGACCGCGCCGGTGCCCTTCTGCGACTTCCGCAGCCGCCGCTCCAGCCAGGAGGCCGTGTTGGTGAGGGCGAAGTTCACCAGGATGAACAGCAGCGCGATCACGACGAGGGTTGCGATGGTGTTGCTGTAGTTCGCCGAGATCTGCCGGTTCATCGACAGCAGCTCGCCCAGCCCCAGCACCGCACCGCCGATCGCGGTGTCCTTGAGGATCACCACGAGCTGGCTGACCAGCGCGGGAAGCATGGCGGTGACGGCCTGCGGGATCAGGACGTGCTGCATGATCTGGCCCTTGCGCATGCCGATCGCCTTGGCCGCGTCGGTCTGGCCCCGCGGCAGCGACTTGATGCCCGCCACGACGATCTCGGCGATGACCGCCGAGTTGTAGAGGACCAGGCCGGTGACCACCGCGTACAGCGGCCGCAGTTCGGAACTGACGGCGCTGTAGCGCACGTACAGCGCGGAGCCGAACAGCATCAGCATCAGCACCGGAATGGCGCGGAAGAACTCGACCCAGGCGCCCACCGGTATCCGTACCCACCGGTGGTCCGAGAGCCGGCCGATGCCGAGCAGCGCACCCAGCGGCAGCGCGATGACCATGGCGATGAGGCCGGCCTTCAGCGTCTCGCCGAGACCCGGCAGCAGGAAGGTGGTCCAGATCTCGCCGTCGGTGACGAACGGGCTCCACTTGGCGGCGTCGAGCTGGTGGTTCTCCGCCATGATGGCGAGGACCCACCACATGGCCAGCCCGAACACGACCAGGAAGGCCGCGGTGTAGATCCAGTTGCGCACCCTGGCCTTGGGGCCCGGGGTGTCGTACAGCACGGAGCTCATCGCTTCACCGCCACTCGCTTGGCCACCCAGCCCAGGAGCAGGCCGGTGGGCAGGGTCAGCAGGACGAAGCCGAGGGCGAAGACGCCGAAGACCGCGAAGAGCGCCTGCGGCTCGTTCTCGATCATTTCCTTCATCAGCAGCGCTGCCTCGGCCACGCCGATGGCCGCCGCCACGGTCGTGTTCTTCGTCAGGGCGATCAGCACGTTGGTGAGCGGCGCGATGACCGCCCTGAAGGCCTGGGGGAGCACGATCAGGGTGAGCACCTGGAAGAAGCTCAGGCCCAGCGCGCGGGCGGCTTCGGCCTGGCCGACGGGGACCGTGTTGATCCCCGAGCGCAGCGCCTCGCAGACGAACGTGCCCGTGTAGGCGATGAAGCCCAGGACCGCCAGCCGGAAGCCGATCTCCTTGAACGTGCCGCCGCCGAGTGAGATGCCGAGGGTCTGATTCAGGCCCAGCGAGCAGCCGATGATGATGACGGTCAGTGGCGTGTTTCGCACGATGTCGACATACGCGGTGCCGAAGGCCCGCATGAGCGGGACCGGGCTGACCCGCATCCCGGCCAGCACGGTGCCCCAGATCAGGGATCCGACTGCTGAGTAGAGGGTGAGCTGAACCGTCACCCAGAAGGCCCCGAGCACGTCGTACTGCCCGGAATTAAGAAAGTCGAACACGTTGCCCTGCGCTCTCCCCAGGATGGCCGGTGAGGAGGGCCGCCGCCCGTGGCAGGCGGGCGGCGGCACCCCTCACCGATGAATCAGCTGCCTTCGGTGATCTGCGGGGCAGGCTCGGCCTTGTAGTTGGCGGGGCCGAGGTTGGCGTCCACCGCCTTCTGCCAGGAGCCGTCCTCGACCATCTTCTTGAGGGCGGCGTTGACCTTCGTCTGGAGGTCCTTGTCGCCCTTCTTCAGGCCGATGCCGTACGGCTCGTCGCTCAGCTTCAGGCCGACCAGCTTGAACTTGCCCTTGTTCTTCTCCTGCGCGGCGTAGCCGGCCAGGATCGAGTTGTCCGTGGTCAGGGCGTCGAGCTTCTTGTTCTCCAGGCCGGTCAGGCACTCGGAGTAGCCGCCCTGCTCCAGCAGGTCCGCCTCGGGGGCCAGCTTGGTCTTGACGTTCTGCGCCGAGGTGGAGCCGGTGACCGAGCAGAGCTTCTTCTTGTTCAGGTCCTCGGCCTTGGTGATCGAGGTGTCGTCGGCGCGGACCAGCAGGTCCTGGTGGGCCAGGAAGTACGGGCCGGCGAAGTCGACCTTCGCCTTGCGCTTGTCGTTGATCGTGTAGGTCGCGACGACCAGCTTGACGTCGCCGTTGGCGATCAGGTTCTCGCGTTCGGCGCTGACGGCCTGCTTGAACTCGATCTGGTCGGGCTGGTAGCCGAGCTCCTTGGCGACGTACGTCGCCACGTCCACGTCGAAGCCGGTGAACTTGCCGTCCGGGGTCTTGAGGCCGAGACCCGGCTGGTCGAACTTGATGCCGATGACGATCTTGTCCTTCTTGGCGCCACCGGACGCGCCGCCGTCACTGCTCGCCTTGTCGCTGCTGCCGCCGCAGGCGGTCGCCGTCAGGGCGAGGACTGCGGCAACGGCTGCGGCCGCACCGGCCTTGAAAACCTTCATGGTGAACTTCCCTCGGATGAGACGTTGTTGGACGACGAGCGACACGCGTGCTCCGAGCCGCCAGGGGATCACTACCAGACAGGACCGTCAGTGGTGCAGGATCTTCGAAAGGAAGTCCTTCGCACGGTCACTGCGCGGGTTGCTGAAGAACTGCTCGGGTGCGGCCTCTTCGACGATCTTTCCGTCGGCCATGAAGACGACGCGGTTGGCCGCGGACCGGGCGAAGCCCATCTCGTGCGTGACCACCACCATCGTCATGCCCTCCCGGGCGAGCTGCTGCATGACCTCCAGCACCTCGTTGATCATCTCCGGGTCGAGCGCCGAGGTCGGCTCGTCGAACAGCATCACCTTCGGGTCCATCGCCAGCGCGCGGGCGATCGCCACGCGCTGCTGCTGGCCGCCGGACAGCTGCGCCGGGTACTTGTCGGCCTGCGAGCCGACGCCCACCCGGTCCAGCAGGGACTTGGCCTTCTCGAGCGCGGCCGCCGAGTCCGTCTTGCGGACCTTGAGCTGACCGAGCATCACGTTCTGCAGCACGGTCTTGTGCGCGAACAGGTTGAAGGACTGGAACACCATGCCCACGTCGGCACGGAGCCGGGCCAGTTCCCGTCCCTCCGACGGCAGTTCCTTGCCGTCGACCGTGATGGTGCCCGAGTCGATCGTCTCCAGGCGGTTGATGGTCCGGCACAGCGTGGACTTGCCCGATCCCGAGGGACCGATCACGACGACGACCTCACCGCGGGCAATGCTCAGATCGATGTCCTGAAGCACGTGCAGCGCGCCGAAGTGCTTGTTGACGTTGCTCAGTACGACCAGGTCGTCCGCGGCCGGGGCCGCGTCCTGCGCGTCCTTGGTCACTGATACTCCGCTCATCGGCTTCTTGCTCCGTCCTCCTCGGTTGGGAGGACAGTAGTGACGTGGCGCGCACACCGTCATCACATCTGAGGGAGAATTGAGCATAACGAAACGGCCTCGCTCCGATACGCTCCGTGCGCGACGCGGCTGCGGGGCGGCGCCGCCCGTACCGGGTGCATAACGGAAGACGCGCCGGAGCGGAACCCCCTTGACGTGGGCCTCTTCATCGGCGTGGATGCAGGGTGGCCCTGACCGCGGGCCCTGATCACGACAACGGGAAAGAGGAAAGGGGGACGCCGTGAGACTGCTGCTCGTCGAGGACGACGACCACGTCGCCGCCGCCCTGTCCGCGATCCTCGCCCGGCACGGCTTCCAGGTCACCCACGCCCGGAGCGGCGAGGAGGCCCTGCAGGCCCTGCTGCCGGCGGGAGCTCCCCCCTTCGGCGTCGTCCTCTTGGACCTCGGACTGCCCGACCAGGACGGCTACGAGGTGTGCGGCAAGATCCGCAAGCGCACCGCGACGCCCGTGATCATGGTGACGGCGCGCGGCGACGTGCGCTCCCGCATCCACGGCCTCAACATGGGCGCCGACGACTACGTCGTCAAGCCGTACGACACGGGTGAACTCCTCGCACGCATCCACGCCGTCGCCCGGCGCACCGGCGCCTCCGAGGAGGCCGCCGCCACCGGGGCGGGCGCCCCCGACGTGGTCCGGCTCGGCCCGGTCCGCATCGAACTGCCCACCCGCCGCGTCAGCGTGGACGGCGTCGACGTACCGCTCACCCGCAAGGAGTTCGACCTGCTGGCCCTGCTCGCGCAGCGCCCCGGCGTCGTCTTCCGGCGCGAGCAGATCATCAGCGAGGTGTGGCGCACCAGCTGGGAGGGGACCGGGCGGACCCTGGAGGTCCACGTCGCCTCGCTGCGTTCCAAGCTGCGCATGCCCGCGCTCATCGAGACCGTCCGCGGGGTGGGCTACCGGCTCGTCACCCCGGCCGCGCCCTAGCGGGGCCCCGCCGTGCGCGCCCGCCTGCTCCCCCTGCTCGTCGTCCTCATGGCGGGCGTGCTGCTCGCCCTCGGTTTCCCGCTCGCCGTGAGCCTGGCCGCAGGGCAGCAGCAGCGGGTGGTCGTCGACCGGATCGACGACAGCGCCCGCTTCGCCGCCCTCGCCCAGTTCGTCATCGACGCCGAGGGCTCCAACTCCTCGGGCGCCACCGAGCGCCTGGAGACCCTCCAGCTGGAACTGGCCCGATACCAGGAGCTGTACGGGATCCGGGTCGGCATCTACCGGCGCGACGACAACGCCCTGGCCCGCGCGCCCGGCTGGTGGGAGGCACCGGCGACGGGCGAGGGCCGCCGCGCCTTCCAGGAGGCCCTCGCCGGGCGGCGCAGCCACGACCCCGCCCAGGTGTGGCCGTGGCAGACGCACGGCAAGCTGCTCGTCGCCTCGCCGGTCGTCCTCGACGGCGACGTGGTCGCGGTCGTCGTGACCGAGTCGCCCACCGACCAGATGCGGGCCCGCATCCTGGACGGCTGGCTGATCATCATCGCCGGGCTCGCCGCCGCGATGCTCGTGGCGTTCGGAGCCGCCCTGGTGCTCACCCGCTGGGTGCTCAAGCCCGTGCGGACCCTCGACGCGGCCGCCCACGGCATCGCGACCGGACGGATGAACTCCCGGGTCGCGGCGGCCGGCGGACCCCCGGAACTCCAACGCCTGGCCCATTCGTTCAACGAGATGGCCGACAACGTGGAAGAGGTCCTGGAGCAGCAGCGGGCGTTCGTCGCCGACGCCTCGCACCAGCTGCGCAACCCGCTCGCGGCGCTGCTCCTGCGGATCGAGCTGCTCGCCCTCGAACTGCCCGAGGGCAACGAGGAGATCGCTTCCGTGCGGGCCGAGGGCAAGCGCCTGACCCAAGTCCTGGACGACCTGCTGGACCTGGCGCTGGCCGAGCACACCTCCGCCGAGCTCAGCCTCACCGACATCGGCGGGCTGACCGCGGAACGGGTCGCCTCCTGGCGCCCGTACGCCGAGGAGAAGGGCGTACGCCTCACGGAGACGGGCCGGACCGCCGTGACGGGCTGGGCCGACCCGATCGCGCTCTCCAGTGCGCTCGACGCCGTCATCGACAACGCCCTCAAGTTCACCCCCGAGGGTGAGGAGGTCGAGGTGTCGGTCGGCGCGGCCGGTCCCTTCGTGCACGTCGTCGTCGCCGACCGCGGGCCCGGGCTGACCGACGAGGAGCTGCTCCGCGTCGGCGACCGGTTCTGGCGCAGCGGCCGCCACCAGAACGTCAAGGGCTCCGGGCTCGGCCTGTCGATCTCCCGGGCGCTGCTCGCCGCGGGCGGCGGGTCCCTCGCCTACGAGAAGAACCCGCCGCACGGGCTGCGGGTGACGGTGGCCGTCCCGCGCAGCGATCCGCACACGGCCTGACGGCCGCGACCCGCGGGGCGGTCGTCAGCTCCAGGGGAGCGTGGTGCCCGCCGGGGCGGAGGTCGCGTACAGCTCGTCCACGGCCCGGACCTCGAAGACGGCCGCGGGCTCCTGTCCGGACCGGGTCACCGCCGGGAGGTACAGGGCCGTGCCGCAGGTGCCGCCGAGGAAGCGGCGGGTGCCGTCCGGCAGCAGGCGGTACAGCTCGTGGTGGCGGACCGGACCGGCTGCCCGGCGCCAGGACAGCCGTACGGAGGCCCTGCCGTCCTGCTGGGCCGAGGCGTCGACGGTCAGTGCGTCCGGAGCCGCCGGGCGCCGCCGCGCGGTGTCCTCGCGTACCGACAGGGCGCCGAGCCGCCAGGACACCGCTCCGTTCCCGCCGGGGGTGATCCGTACGGCGATCCCGTACGCGGTCCTGCCCGCCAGGGCCCCGAGGCCGGTCCGGGAGGTGTGCCAGGCGCCCCGGCCGGAGACCGCTCGGGCCTTGAACCAGGTGTACGGGACGGGCCTGCCCGGGGCGGCGGGCTCGCGCGTGGCCACGCCCACCTCGACGGTGACCGTGCCCGACCCGGTCGTGTGCACCAGCTCCAGCACCGTGGAGGCGGTCAGCGGCAGCCGCGTGCAGTGCAGTCCGACGACGGCCGGAGCGGTCAGGGAGCCCGACACGAGGAGGCTGGAGCCGCCGCGCCAGGCCCTCGCGAAGTCCAGCGTGACGCAGGGGCGCGCTCCGGAGGTCTCGACGGCCCAGCGCCGGCCCGGGAGCCGGTCCTGGAGCCCGAGGTGGTTCCACGGGGTGTCGGAGATGACCTCGCCGTCCTCGTACCAGCGCTCCCCGTGTCCGGTGTTGAAGGCGCAGGCGAAGGGCAGCGCGGTGACGGTGGACCGGTCGGCGACGGCGGTGGCGGGCGCCCGCCAGGTGCCCTCGGGGGCCGGGTGGGCCGGGTCGAGCGACTCGCCCGTCCAGAACCGGTCGTCGGCGCGGTGGAAGGCGCCGGGGGAGCGGTCGGCGAGGTGGTTGCGCGTCCACTCGGGGCGGTAGAAGCCGAAGCTGACGACGTGGGCGCGGTCGCGCGGGATGATCGCGTCCCAGCGGACGCCGGAGTCCCAGCCGGCCGACTCCACGTCGAGGGCCGCCCACAGCTCGTGGCGGGAACGGCCCAGCCGGTCGGCGAGCGCGCCGGAGGCGGCCAGGGACTGCTGCGTCCAGCGGAAGTCGACGAACATCGTGTCCGAGACGCGGCCCGCCCGGTCCTCGAAGAACTCCTGGTTGAGCGCGTTGAGTGCGCCCTGCCAGCCGACCCGGCCGGTGCTGTTCATGGCGTCGTACCAGGTGGTCCGCAGTCCGTACGGGGCGCCGGCCGCCCGCAGGGCGCGCAGGAACGCCCGCATCCGCGCGGCGAGCGAGCTGTCCCCGCCGTCGGTCTCGGCGTTCACGAACCAGCCGTCGAACCCGTAGGTCCGCGCCACCAGCACCAGCTTCTCGGCGATCGGGAACCGGCCGAGGGGGTCCTGCTGGACGAGGTCGCGGGTCCACCGCAGGTCGCCGCCGTACACGACGGGCGGCAGGAAGACGTTGCCGAGCACCGGGACGCCGTGGCGGTGGGCGGCGTCGACGACGGGCGCGTTCGGGGCGAGGACGACGCCCTCGCCGGAGGAACCGCCCCAGAACACCAGCTCGTCGAGGTACGCCCAGTGGGTGAGGGCGTAGTGGTCGGCGGTCGCGGAGCCCTGCGAGGGGTTCCGGGCGGTGGGCCCGAACGAGACGAGCGAGGAGATCCGGGCCTGGCCGGCGCGGGCGCCCGCGTTCGGGGGTACGGGGGTGAAGCGCGGCGCCAGCGGCACGGTCGCCGTGTTGTACGCGAGGTCCGGATCGGACTCGGGGGTCCACTGCTTGAGGGAGCGCCAGGTGACGCCGGGTCCGGGGGCGCCCTGGGGGAGGGAGTCGGGGAACCAGTACGAGGCGTAGGGGGCCAGGTCGGGGACGGCTGCCGCGTCGGGGGTGGGGCCGGGCGCCGGCGCGGCCTGCGCCTCGGTGGCGGCTGCGATCCCGCAGAGCAGTGCCGCAGCTCCCGCTCCGGCACCCGCGGCGAGGACGTGGCGGCGGGTCGGCGGCGTCGTGCGCGCCGGGCGTAACGGGCGGGCGGTACGAGGGTCGGCGCCGTGGCCGGTCTCGGACATGCGGGGCTCCTCGGTGACGGGGGACGGGCGGTCAGCGTGCGGGCGGTCGGACGACCTCGCGGACGCGCAGCACCTCCGTGATGCCGCGCGCCGACAGATGGGCGGGGTCCTCGGCGAGCTCCGCCAGGACGACGGCGGGGCGCACCCCCCGGGCGCTCAGCGCGGCCCAGGCCTCGAAGAAGGCGCCGCCCGGGGCGCACACCGAACGCCCGGGCGCCGCCTGCGCCCCGCCGACGTCCACCGCCAGCGCGGTGGTCCGTACGGCGGGACGGTGCTCGCGGCCCCGCCACCGTGCGGCGATCCGGGCGACGGCCGCGCCGGCGGGCTTGACCAGGCGGTCGTTGGTGAGCAGGCCGAGCCCGTACTCCAGCTCGGGGAAGTCGGCGAGCTCCCGGGACACGTCGTGGGAGCACCACCAGGTCACGCCCCACAGGTCCGGGCAGTCCAGCACGTTGGCCACGGTCGCCTCGGTGAACGCGGCCGCGTGCTCCGCCGGGATCAGCGGCGCGGGCGCCCCGACCTCCTGGAGCCACACCGGCCGGCCCGGACCGCGCGCCCAGGCCTTCGACAGCTCGACCAGGTAAGCGGCGTGGTGCTCGGTGGCCGTCCCGGTACGGCCGTGGCGCTGGGCGGTGCCGTTGAACACCCAGGAGTGCACCGCCGTGGCCGCGCCCAGCCGGGCCGCCTGGGCCGGGGTGAAGGGATGGCCGTCCCGGTACCAGGCGGCGTCGTACTCGGCGTGCACGTGGAAGCGGCCCGGCGCGCCCCTCTCGCACGCGGCGAGCATCCGCTCCAGCCAGCGGCCGGCCTGTTCCGCGGTGATCCGGTCCGGGTCCGGATGCGGGCCGTCGGAGAACTGGTTGACCTCGTTGCCCACCGTCATGCCGAGGAAGTTGGGCCGGTCGGCGAGGGCTGCGGCCAGCGTGCGCAGGTACTCCTCCTGCGCGGCGACGACGTCCGCGTCGGTGAAGATGTTCCTCCGGTGCCAGGTCCCGGTCCACGCGGGCAGGAAGTCGAAGCTCGACAGGTGCCCTTGCAGACCGTCCACGTTGACGTCGAGGCCGCGCTCGGCGGCCGCGTCGGCGAGCGCGACGAGCTGCTCGACGGCGCGCGGCCGGATGAGCGTCCGGTTCGGCTGGAACACCGGCCACAGCGGGAAGACCCGTACGTGGTCCAGCCCGAGCGCGGCGAGGGAGTCGAGGTCGGCCCTGACCTCGTCGAGGTCGAAGTCGAGCCAGTGGTGGAACCAGCCGCGGGAAGGGGTGTAGTTGGCGCCGAAACGGAGCGGACGAGGGGTGGCTTCGCCGTGCATGAGGCGTCCTGGAGTGCTCGGGAATTCGCCGGGTGACGCACAACCTGCCGGGTGCGGGAAGTGAAGTCAACAGGGCCTCCACAGCGGGTACTTAAGCGCTTCAGTGCTGTTGACAGAAGGGTTTCGGCCTCTCAAGCTGGGCGAACTAATGCGGTTTAGTTCCGGCTTCCGAATCCGTGCGGAAACGGCCGGGAGGAAGAGGCAGGCACGCGATGGCCCGCAGACCCACCATCAAGGACATCGCCCGCCGGGCCGGGGTGTCCGAGAGCGCCGTGTCCTTCGCGCTCAACGACCGGCCCGGCGTCTCCCAGGACACCCGCGCCCGGATCCGCCGCGTCGCCGAGGAACTCGGCTGGCAGCCCAACAGCGCCGCGAGGGCCCTGTCCGGCGAACGCTCCGGCGCGGTCGGACTGGTGCTCGCCCGGCCCGCGCAGACCCTCGGCGTCGAGTCCTTCTTCCTCCAACTGGTCTCCGGCATACAGGAAGTGCTCTCCGCGGACCGGGTCGCGCTGCTCTTCCAGGTCGTGGACGGCATCGACGCCGAATGCGCCGTCTACCGCCGCTGGTGGGCCGAGCGGCGCGTGGACGGGGTCCTCGTCGTGGACCCGCGTACGGACGACCCGCGGCCGGAGCTCCTCACGCGGCTCGGACTCCCGGCCGTGATGATCGGCGGGACGGGCGCCGGCGCCCCGCTGTCCTCGGTCTGGGCCGACGACGCCCGGGCCATGGCCCAGGTCGTGGACCACCTGTACGGGCTGGGCCACCGCCGGATCACCCACGTCGCCGGGCTGCCCGGGCTCGCCCACACCGCCCGCCGCATCGCCTCGCTGCGCGCCGAGGCCCGGGCGCGCGGGCTCGACCCGGAGCACGTGCGCTCGGTGGTCACCGACTACTCCGACACCGAGGGGGCGGCCGCCACCCGCAGGGTCCTCGCCGAGCCCGGACCGCCGACGGCGCTCGTCTACGACAACGACGTGATGGCGGTCGCCGGCATCGCCGCCGCCGCGGAGCTGGGCATCGCCGTCCCCGGCCGGATCTCCGTGGTCGCCTGGGACGACTCGGCGCTGTGCCGGGTCACCCACCCCCGGCTCACCGCCCTCGTGCGCGACACCGCGGGGTTCGGACGGCTCGCCGCCGAGGAGCTGCTCGGCGTGCTCGCCGGGAGCCCGCCGCGGGCCCGGGAGGGCGAGCGGCCGCGGCTGGAGCCCCGGGAGAGTACGGCCCCGCCGGCGGCCGCATACTGATCCCGACCCCTTCCTGGAGCCGCTTCCGTGACCAGTCCCACCTCCGCCTCGTCCGCACCGCGCGCCGCCGCCCCCGGTCCGCCCGCCGGTCTGACCGTGGCCATCGACATCGGCGGTACGAAGATCGCCGGCGCGCTGGTGCACCCCGACGGCACGATGACGGCGGCCACCCGCCGCCCGACCCCGCGCGGCGCGGACGGCGAAGGCGTCTTCGCGGCCGTCGCCGAGGTCGTCACCGAGCTCGCCGGCTCCTCGCTGTGGTCCGGGGCGGTCCGCTGCGGCATCGGCAGCGCGGGCCCCGTGGACACCTCGCGCGGCACGGTGAGCCCGGTGAACATCGGGGCCTGGCGGGAGTTCCCGGTCCAGGCCCGGGTCGAGGCCGAACTGGCCCGGCACGGCGCCGCCCTGCCGACCGTACTCGCCGGTGACGGCGTCGCGATGACCGCCGCCGAGCACTGGCTGGGCGCGGCTCGGGGGCACGCGAACGCCCTGTGCATGGTGGTCTCCACCGGGGTCGGCGGCGGGCTCATCCTGGACAACCAGCTCCACCCCGGTCCCACGGGCAACGCGGGTCACATCGGCCACATCAGCGTGGCTTTCGACGGTGAGCCCTGCGTCTGCGGGAGCCGCGGCTGCGTGGAGTCCATCGCGTCCGGCACCGCCATCGCCCGGTGGGCCCTGGAGCAGGGCTGGAGCCCGGCGGACCCGGAGGGGGACGCTTCCGCGGCCGGCGTGGCCGCGGCCGCCGAGGCCGGGGACCCGGTCGCCGTGGCCGCGTTCGACCGGGCGGGCCGGGCCCTCGCCGCGGCCATCGCGGCCACCGCGACGCTGGTCGAAACGGACATCGCCGTCATCGGCGGGGGCGTCGCCACGTCGGGGGACACGCTGTTCGCGCCGATCCGCGCGCACCTGGCCGACTACGCCACGCTGTCGTTCGTGAGCGGCCTGCGGGTGGTCCCGGCGGCCCTGGGGACGCACGCGGGGCTGATCGGGGCGGCCGCGGCGGCGGTGATGCTGCTGCCCGCCGGCTGACGGGCCGCTCCCGCTCCTACGGCTTGACCGAGCGGTAGTACCGCTGCGCGCCCTCGTGCAGGTCCAGCGGGTCCGTGTAGATCGCCGTACGCAGGTCCACCAGCTGCGCGGCGTGCACCTCGTGCCCGATGGTGTCGCGGCTGTCGATCACCGTGCGCGTGAACTGCTTGGTCAGCTCCGGGTCCGTCCCCTCGGTGGTGACCAGCAGGTTCGGTACGGCCAAGGTCGCCACCGACGAGGTGTTGCGGGCCCGCGTGTACGCGTCCTGCGGCATCACCGCCGCCCGGTAGTACCGGGCCGGGGTCCCGCTGGCCTGGAGCGAGGGCACCAGGTCGCCGAGCTGCACCAGGCGGATCTCGTACCGGTCCGCCAGATCGCGCACCGCCTGCGTCGGCAGTCCGCCGGACCAGAAGAACGCGTCGATCCGGCCGGCCTCCAGCTCGGCCGGCATGGTGTCGATGCCTATCGACAGCGGGGTGATGTCCCGCGCCGGATCCAGGCCGGCCGCCCTCAGCAGCCGCTCCGAGATCAGCCGCACCCCCGATCCCGGCTGCCCGATCGCGACCCGCTTGCCCTTCAGGTCCCGCGCCGACAGCACGCCCGACCCGGCCGGCACCACGAGCTGCACGTAGTCGTCGTAGAGGCGCGCCACACCGCGCAGCCGCTCCGCGCCCGGCTTTCCGTCGGCCCGGTACTTCGAGACGGCGTCCGCGGTGGCGATGGTGAAATCGGCCTTGCCGGTGGCCACCCGCTGGAGGTTCTCCTGCGAGCCCTCGCTGGGCTGCAGCCGCACCTTCACCCCCGGCATGTCCTCGGCGAGGGCGTGGTCCAGCAGCTGGCCGTAGCGGTGGTAGACGCCGGTACGGACCCCCGTGCTGAAGGTCAGCTCGCCCCTGAGCTCCGGCTCCCCGAAGGGCCTGAGCCACCAGGCGAGCAGCCCGAGCACCGCCAGTACGGCCACCAGCCCCCACAGGGCGGTGCGCCTGCGGATGCGGGGCGGTACGTGAGCCATGCCGCGATCCTGCCACCGGGCGGAGCCGCTGTCACGGCCCGCCCGCGGCGGAGGGGGGCCGGAGGGGTTCCGGGCACCGCCTACCCTTGTTCCATGACCAGCAGCAGCGACCGGAGCACGGCAGTGGACGTCAAGGGAACATACGAGGTGCGCACCTACGGGTGCCAGATGAACGTGCACGACTCCGAGCGGCTGTCCGGTCTGCTGGAGGGCGCGGGCTACACGCGGGCGCCCGAGGGGTCCGACGGCGACGCCGACGTCGTGGTGTTCAACACCTGCGCCGTGCGGGAGAACGCCGACAACAAGCTGTACGGCAACCTCGGCCGGCTCGCCCCCATGAAGACGAAGCGCCCCGGCATGCAGATCGCCGTCGGCGGCTGCCTCGCGCAGAAGGACCGGGACACGATCGTCCAGCGGGCCCCCTGGGTCGACGTGGTCTTCGGCACGCACAACATCGGCAAGCTGCCGGTCCTGCTGGAGCGCGCCCGCGTCCAGGAGCAGGCACAGGTCGAGATCGCCGAGTCGCTGGAGGCCTTCCCCTCCACGCTGCCGACCCGCCGCGAGTCCGCCTACGCCGCGTGGGTCTCGATCTCCGTCGGCTGCAACAACACCTGCACCTTCTGCATCGTCCCGGCCCTGCGCGGCAAGGAGGAGGACCGCCGGCCCGGCGACATCCTCGCCGAGGTCGAGGCGCTGGTCGCCGAGGGCGTCTCCGAGATCACCCTGCTCGGGCAGAACGTGAACGCGTACGGGTCCGACCTGGGCGACCGCGAGGCGTTCAGCAAGCTGCTGCGCGCCTGCGGCCGGATCGAGGGGCTGGAGCGGGTCCGCTTCACCTCCCCCCACCCGCGGGACTTCACGGATGACGTGATCGCGGCGATGGCCGAGACGCCGAACGTGATGCCGCAGCTGCACATGCCGATGCAGTCCGGTTCGGACACCATCCTGCGCGCGATGCGCCGCTCGTACCGCCAGGAGCGCTTCCTCGGCATCATCGAGAAGGTCCGCGCCGCGATTCCGCACGCCGCGATCTCCACCGACATCATCGTGGGCTTCCCCGGTGAGACGGAGGAGGACTTCGAGCAGACCATGCACGCCGTGCGCGAGGCCCGCTTCGCCAACGCCTTCACCTTCCAGTACTCCAAGCGCCCCGGGACCCCGGCGGCGGACATGGAGGGGCAGATCCCGAAGGAGGTCGTCCAGGAGCGGTACATGCGGTTGGTCGCCCTCCAGGAGGAGATCTCCTGGGAGGAGAACAAGAAGCAGGTCGGCCGGACGCTCGAGGTCATGGTCGCCGAGGGCGAGGGCCGCAAGGACGGCGCCACCCACCGGCTGTCCGGCCGGGCGCCCGACAACCGCCTCGTGCACTTCACGAAGCCGGAGGGCGAGGTCCGCCCGGGTGACGTGGTGACCGTCGACATCACGTACGCGGCGCCGCACCACCTCCTGGCGGAGGGCCCGACCCTGTCCGTACGCCGCACCCGCGCGGGCGACGCCTGGGAGAAGCGCAACGCGGCTCCGGCGCAGCCCCAGGGCGTCATGCTCGGCATCCCCACCCTGGGCGTCCCGGCCCCGCTGCCCGAGGCGGTCTCGGGCTGCGCGCTGCCGGCGTCTTCCTGACCGGCCGGCGGGGCCCCCGCGCGGGGGGCGGGGCGGCTAGGGTCGGATCATGCTTGTTGCCGCCGCCGTGTGTCCCGCCCCGCCCCTGCTCATGCCCGACGTCGCCGCCGGCGCCGCCCCCGAGCTCGCGGACGCACGTACCGCCTGCTCGGACGCGCTGGCGGTGCTCGCGGCCTCCCGCCCCGACCTGCTCGTCGTCGTCGGCGCCGCCGACCGGGACCACCGCGGGCCCTACCCCCAGGGCTCCCGCGGCAGCTTCCACGGCTTCGGGGTCGAGGCCGACGTACAGCTCGGGGACGGCGAGGAGGGGCCGCGCCTGCTGCCGCCGTCCCTGGCCGTCGGCGCCTGGCTGCTGCGCCGGGCCCGCTGGGGCGCCGCCCCGGTCGAAGGACTCGGCGTCGGGGAACCCCTCGAAGCCGCGCGGTGCCTGGAGGCGGGCCGGGACCTCGCCGCGCGCGAGGAGCGCGTCGCGCTGCTCGTCATGGGCGACGGCAGTGCCTGCCGCACGCTGAAGGCCCCCGGTTACCTGGACGACCGCGCCGCCGCGTTCGACGCCGCGGCGGGCCGCGCGCTGGCCGCCGCCGACGTGGCCGCGCTCGCCGCGCTCGACGCCGGGCTCGCCCACGAGCTCAAGGCCGCCGGCCGGGCGCCCTGGCAGGTGCTGGCCGGGGCCGCCGAGGGCGCGGGTCTCGACGGACGGCTGCTGTACGAGGACGCCCCGTACGGGGTCGGCTACTTCGTCGCCGCCTGGTCCTGACGGGCGGACACGCGCAAGGGGCGCGGGTTCACCGGAACCCGCGCCCCTTGCGCTGACGGGCCGACCGCCTCGGACTGCGTCTGACTGTGTCGGACCGCGTCTGACCGCGTCAGGAAGAAGCCGGCGGCGGGGTGGGCGGCGGCGTCGGCCCGCCGGGGGCGTCCTTGTGCGCGATCTTGCCCAGGGCGTCCTTGGCCTTGCTCCTGCCGGTCTCGATCTGACCGTGGTACTTGCCCTTGGTCTTGGAGTCCACGGCCTTGGCCACCTTGTCGAGGTTCTGGCCGATCTTCCCTTCGTGCTGCTGCGCGAGGTCTCCGACCTTTTCCTTCGCCGGCGCGAGCTTGGCCTTCAGCGTGTCCAGCAGGCCCATGGGTCACCTTCCAGTGGCGGTAGCTACGTACGGGCGCCTTCACCGGTCTCGCTGTCCGCGGCCTTCTCCGCCGACTGCTGCTTCGGGATCTCCACGCCCTCCGGCGCGGTGCCCGCAGCCTCGGCCTCGGCCTCGGCCGACCCGGCCTCGGCCGCGGTCTCCGCCGTGCTCTCGGCGACGGCGGCCTCGGACTCCGTCGTCAGGGTCGCGGCCGCGGCTTCCTCCGTGCTCGCTTCCGCGGCCTTGCGGCGAAACCGACTAAAAACGCCCATGTCTACTCCCATAACGTTACTCGTGCGGGTGAAGTTCCGCCGTGTACGGCCCGGCCTCCGCCGGGCGTGCGCCCGGCGGAACCTCGCCAGGGCAACGACCCCGCCACCACCCCGTCACGTAACTCGATCGGGTACGTGCCGCGGTGTTTGCGAGACTGGGTCGGTGAGCAACGCAGCCCCCGCTCCGCGGGTCATCGCCGTAGTCGGTCCCACCGCGGCCGGAAAGTCCGATCTGGGCGTAGCCCTGGCCCGCCGTTTCGACGGCGAAGTCGTCAACGCCGACTCCATGCAGCTCTACCGGGGGATGGACATCGGCACCGCCAAGCTGACGACCGAGGAGCGCGGCGGGGTCCCGCACCACCTCCTCGACATCTGGGACGTGACCGAGACCGCGAGCGTGGCCGAGTACCAGCGCCTGGCCCGCGCCGAGATCGACAATCTGCTCGCCCAGGGCCGTACGCCCGTCCTCGTCGGCGGATCGGGCCTGTACGTCCGCGGCGCCCTCGACGCCATGGAGTTCCCCGGCACCGACCCCGAGGTCCGGGCCCGACTGGAGGCCGAGGTCACGCTGCGCGGCCCCGGCGCCCTGCACGCCCGCCTCGCCGCCGCCGACCCGGCCGCCGCCCAGGCGATCCTGCCCAGCAACGGCCGGCGCATCGTCCGCGCCCTGGAGGTCATCGAGATCACCGGGAAGCCCTTCACCGCCAACCTGCCCGGCCACGAGTCCGTGTACGAGACCGTGCAGATCGGCGTGGACGTGGCCCGCCCCGAGCTCGACGAGCGGATCGCGCTGCGCGTGGACCGCATGTGGGAGGCCGGGCTCGTCGACGAGGTCCGCTCCCTGGAGGCCCGGGGGCTGCGCGACGGGGTCACGGCTTCCAGGGCGCTCGGCTACCAGCAGGTGCTGGCCGCCCTCGCCGGCGAGTGCACCGAGGAAGAGGCCCGGGCCGAGACCGTACGGGCCACCAAGCGCTTCGCCCGCCGCCAGGACTCGTGGTTCCGCCGGGACCCCCGTGTGCACTGGCTCAGCGGCGCGGCGGCCGACCGGGGGGAACTCGTCGGACTCGCGCAGTCGTTGGTCGAACGAGCGGTCACAGCCTGATCACGTGATGGCATCGGGACGCCCCTCGCGCCCGTTCGGGGCCCTGAGCCGTGCCATCATCAAATTCCGCGGGTGCGGTCACCGGCGGTGAACAGCGGCGTACGAAGTCCGAGTGGGGAGGGCGCGTGGCGATGGAGGCCGGCCCTCGCGACACCGGGCAGGACGACACGAGGCGGGATGCCGACCTCTGGGACGGCGATCCCGTGGTCGCCGAACCGGACGCCCTCGGCCTGCCCGCCGATCCCGCACGGCTGACCCCCGATGGCCCGGACGCACCGGACACCGCCGAGGCGGAGGCCGCCGCCGGTCCCGAGTTCGAGGTCGAGCTGCGCCCGCAGCGCCGGCTGCGGATCTGGCAGATCGCCCCGATCGTGATGCTTGCCGCCGCCGGCTCCCTGATGTTCGCCTTCCCGCTCGCCTTCGAGTTCGGTGACGGCGGAGCCGTGGTCGCGATGCTCGGCTTCCTCATCTGCTGCTGCGCCGGCGGCTGGGGCATGATGGCCGCCCGCCGCGTCGGACACACCTGGCCCGGGCTGCCGGCCCGGGGCAGCGGCCGCCGCCCCGACTGGCGCATGGCCGGGCTGTACGCCCTGATCGCGCTGGCCGTGGTGGCCCTCGCCGTCTACCGGGTCGCCCGCCTGCGCTAAGGGAAGGCAGCCGTACGGTGCCGCCGACCTGCTCGGACGTCCCGCTCGGTACCATGGGCGGGTGACGCAGACCAGCCTCTCCTTCCTCAAGGGCCACGGCACCGAGAACGACTTCGTGATCGTCCCGGACCCGGACAACGCCGTCGAGCTGCCCGCGAGCGCCGTCGCGAAGCTGTGCGACCGGCGCGCCGGCATCGGCGCGGACGGGGTGCTGCACGTCGTCCGGTCCGCCGCGCACCCCGAGGCCGCGCACCTGGCCGACGAGGCCGAGTGGTTCATGGACTACCGCAACAGCGACGGCTCCGTCGCCGAGATGTGCGGCAACGGCGTCCGCGTCTTCGCCCGCTACCTCCAGTACGCCGGCCACGTCGAGCCCGGCGACCTCGCCGTCGCCACCCGTGGCGGCGTCAAGCGGGTGCACCTCGACAAGAGCGGCGACGTGACGGTCTCCATGGGCCGCGCCCTCCTCCCCGAGGAGCAGGTCACCGTGACCGTCGGCGAGCGCGCCTGGCCCGCCCGCAACGTCAACATGGGCAACCCGCACGCCGTCGCGTTCGTCGAAACCCTGGACCACGCCGGAAAGCTGCTCGACCCGCCCCCGGTCAGCCCGGCCGAGGTCTACCCGACGGGTGTCAACGTGGAGTTCGTCGTGGACCGCGGACCGCGGCACGTCGCCATGCGCGTCCACGAGCGCGGCTCCGGCGAGACCCGCTCCTGCGGCACCGGCGCCTGCGCCGTCGCCGTGGCCGCCATCCGGCGGGACGGGGCCGACCCCTCCGTCACCGGTCAGCCCGTCACGTACACCGTCGACCTCCCCGGCGGCACGCTTCTCATCACCGAACACCCGGACGGGCAGATCGACATGACCGGACCCGCCGTCATCGTCGCCACGGGCGAGTTCGACACGACCTGGCTCACCGAAACGGTTTTCGGCTGAGGCTTCCCTCTAATGGGTGATCCGTTTCACGCTGGGCGAGAGGCGGACTGCGCCACGTGGTGGGGTCGGTAGCATCAGGCACCGGCCCTGAGGGCTCACCCCATGCCCGCCACCGCCGGTCGAAGCCGCCGGAGGTGCCCATGAGTGCAGAGGCCACGAACCCCGAAGCACGTCCCGAAGCGCGCCCCGAACTCAGCAGACGGGGCCGAACCCGCCTCGACCTGCGACGACTCGGGCGCGCCGCCCTTCTCGGACCCACATCCAGAGACCGGCTCCCCGACGCCATCGGCCACGTGGCCGAGGCGCACCGCGCCCACCACCCGGACGCGGACCTGTCCCTCCTGCGCCGCGCGTACGTGCTCGCGGAGTCCTCGCACCGCGGACAGATGCGCAAGAGCGGTGAGCCGTACATCACACATCCGCTCGCCGTCACCCTGATCCTCGCCGAACTCGGCGCCGAGACCACGACCTTGACGGCCTCTCTGCTCCACGACACGGTCGAGGACACCGAGGTGACCCTCGATCAGGTCCGCGCCGAATTCGGCGACGAGGTCTGTTTCATCGTCGACGGCGTCACCAAGGTGGAGAAGATCGACTACGGGGCCGCCGCCGAACCCGAGACCTTCCGCAAGATGCTCGTCGCCACCGGCAACGACGTCCGCGTCATGTCCATCAAACTCGCCGACCGGCTGCACAACATGCGCACCCTCGGCGTGATGCGTCCCGAGAAACAGGCGCGCATCGCCAAGGTCACCCGCGACGTCCTCATCCCGCTCGCCGAACGGCTCGGCGTACAGGCACTCAAGTCCGAGCTGGAAGACCTCGTCTTCGCGATCCTGCACCCCGAGGAGTACGAGCACACCCGCGCCCTCATCGCGGCCCACGCCGGTGAGCGCGACCCGCTGCCCGCCATCGCGGAGTCCGTACGCGGCGTGCTGCGGGAGGCCGGCCTCCCGGCCGAGGTGGTCGTACGGCCCAGGCACTTCGTCTCCGTCCACCGGATCGCCCTCAAGCGGGGCGAGCTGCGCGGCTCCGACTTCGGCCGCATCCTCGTCCTCGTCGGCGAGAACGCCGACTGCTACGCCGTCCTGGGCGAGCTGCACACCTGCTTCACCCCGGTCGTCTCGGAGTTCAAGGACTTCATCGCCGCCCCGAAGTTCAACCTGTACCAGTCGCTGCACACCGCCGTCGCCACGCCCGAGGGGTACGTGGCCGAAGTCATCGTCCGGACCCGCCAGATGCACCGCGTCGCCGAGGCCGGCGTCGTCGCGCTGGGCAATCCGTACGCCACCGCCCCGGCCGCGGAGGCCTCCCCCGACTGCGACGAGGAGCGGGTCGACCCGACCCGGCCCGGCTGGCTCTCGCGGCTCCTCGACTGGCAGCAGTCCGCGCCCGACCCCGACACCTTCTGGAGCGTGCTGCGCGCCGAGCTGGCCCAGGACCGCGAGATCACCGTGTTCCGGGCCGACGGGGGGACGCTCGGCCTGCCCGCCGGGGCCAGCTGCATCGACGCCGCCTACGCGCAGTACGGCGAGGCGGCGCACGGATGTATCGGCGCCCGGGTCAACGGGCGCCTCGCCTCCCTGGCCACCCGGCTCTCCGACGGGGACACCGTCCAGCTGCTGATCGCCCAGGACTCCTCCTCCGGGCCCGCCGCCGACTGGCTGGAGCACGCCAGGACCCCGGCCGCCCGCATCGCCATCGGCAGCTGGCTCCAGGCGCACCCCGAGACCGCCAAGCCCGCCGCCACCCCTGCCCGGGCGCCGCTGTCCGTGGTGGGCGCCCGGGGCGGCGGCGGCAACGCCGTGGCCGACCTCCCGGACGCCACCGTACGGCTGGCCGGCTGCTGCACCCCCGTACCGCCGGACGCCGTCGCCGGGTTCGTCGTACGCGGCGGGGCCGTCACCGTCCACCGCATCCACTGCGCGGCGGTGGCCCAGATGCGCGCGCTGGGACGGACCTCCGTCGCCGTGCACTGGCGGGCCACCGCGGACTGCCGGGTCACGCTGCTCGCCGAATCGTTCGGCCGCCCCCACCTGCTGGCCGACCTGACCGAGGCCATCGCCCGCGAAGGGGTCGAAGTGGTCTCCGCGACCGTGGAACCGCCCGTCGAGCAGCGGGTCCGCCACACGTACACCCTGCAACTGCCCGACGCGACCGGGCTGCCGTCCCTGATGCGGGCGATGCGGGACGTTCCGGGGGTCTACGACGTGCGCCGGGCCTGAGGCGCCCGCCGGGGGCGTGCTCGCGCTGCCGGGCCGGACACCGCTCCCGGGACCGGGCGCGCGGCGGCGGAAGGTCCCGTTCGGGTGGAACCGTCGCGCGCCGTACGCGGCCGCGCGGCGGGCGCTGGTAAGCGGTGGGGGATGCAGCTCTCCTCCCCGCGCCTGCGCGCCGCCCTGCTGGCCGCGGCCTCCCTCACCCTCGTCGCCGCCGTGCTGCCCCCGCCGGAGCCGCTGGGCATCGGCGACACGCTGTTCCCGCAGCTCGGGAACCCCGGGTACGACGTCCTCTCGTACGACCTGTCCTTCACGTACAAGGACAACAAGAGCCCGCTCGACGCGATCACCGTCATCGACGCCCGCGCGCTGGAGCCGCTGGAGCGGATCAACCTCGACTTCACCCACGGCACGGTGGCGTCCGCCCAGGTCAACGGCGAACCGGCGCGCTTCGAGAGCGCCGGCGAGGACCTCGTGCTCACCCCCGCGAGCCCGGTCGCGGCGAACGTGCCGCTCCACATCGAGATCCGGCACACCAGCGATCCGCGCGGCATCTCCGACGGGGGCTGGGTGCCCACCGACGACGGCTTGGCCATGGCCAACCAGGCCGACGCCGCCCACCGGGTCTTCCCGTGCAACGACCACCCGGCCGACAAGGCCTACTTCACCTTCCGGATCACCGCCCCGGCCGGCCTGACCGCCGTCGCCAACGGGGTGCCGGGCGCCCTCCCCGCTCCCCGCGCCGCCGGGGCGACCACCTGGACGTACCGCACCCTGCACCCGATGGCCACCGAGCTCGCCCAGGTCTCCATCGGCGACTCGGCCGTGGTGGAGGCCACCGGCCCGCACGGGCTGCCGCTGCGCAGCGTGGTCCCGGCCGCGGACCGGGGGCGCCTGGAGCCCTGGCTGCAGAAGACCGCCGGGCACGTGCGCTGGATGGAGGCGCGGGTCGGCGCCTACCCCTTCGAGAACTACGGTGTGCTGATCGCGAAGGCCAAGACCGGGTTCGAGCTGGAGACGCAGACCCTCTCGCTGTTCGAGAACGGCCTCTTCACGGGGGCGGGCTACCCCACCTGGTACGTCGAGGCCGTGATGGTCCACGAGCTCGCCCACCAGTGGTTCGGCGACAGCGTCAGCCCGCGCACCTGGTCCGACCTGTGGCTCAACGAGGGACACGCCACCTGGTACGAGGCCCTGTACGCGGACGGCCTCGGCAAGTACTCCATGGAGCGGCGCATGCGCGAGGCGTACCAGCGCTCCGACCAGTGGCGGGCGGCCGGCGGGCCCCCGGCCGCGCCGAAGGCGGCCGCACCCGGGGAGAAGATCGGGCTCTTCCGGCCGGCGGTCTACGACGGGGCCGCCCTGATCCTGTACGCGCTGCGGCAGGAGATCGGCGAGAAGGCCTTCGACCGGGTCGAGCGGCGCTGGGTGGCGGAGAACAAGGACGCGACCGCGGGCACGGACGACTTCGTACGCCTGGCCTCGGAGGTCGCCGGACGGGACCTGACGGCCTTCCTGAAGCCCTGGCTGTACGGGAAGACCACCCCCGCGATGCCCGGGCACCCGGAGTGGGGCGGCCCGAAAAGCGTGTGACCCCCGGGGAACGGGCATGTCACCATCGACAGGCCGGTCGACGGAGCCGCACGCCGGGGGAATCTCCCGGCGATGTGACACGTTGGACGTGACAGAGTTAGGTCACGCTCATGCCCGGCCACGACCAGGCATGAAACGGCCGCAATCGATTTCGACGTAAGGATCCAATGACCTCCTCTTCTTCCCCTTCCCAGGACGCGCGGGACGCACGGGACGTGCAGGACTCGCAGAGCTTCACCGAGAGCCTCCGGGCCGACGCCCTGATGGAAGAGGACGTCGCCTGGAGCCACGAGGTCGACGGAGACCGGGACGGCGAGCAGTTCGAACGCTCCGAACGCGCGGCCCTGCGCCGCGTGGCCGGCCTCTCCACCGAGCTCGAAGACGTCACCGAGGTCGAGTACCGCCAGCTGCGCCTGGAGCGCGTCGTGCTGGTGGGCGTCTGGACCTCCGGAACGGTGCAGGACGCCGAGAACTCCCTCGCGGAGCTCGCGGCCCTCGCCGAGACGGCGGGCGCCCTCGTACTCGACGGTGTGATCCAGCGCCGCGACAAGCCGGACCCGGCCACCTTCATCGGCTCGGGCAAGGCCCGCGAACTGCGCGACATCGTGCTGGAGAGCGGCGCCGACACGGTCGTCTGCGACGGCGAGCTCAGCCCCGGCCAGCTCATCGCCCTCGAAGACGTCGTCAAGGTCAAGGTGGTCGACCGGACCGCCCTGATCCTCGACATCTTCGCCCAGCACGCCAAGTCCCGAGAGGGCAAGGCGCAGGTCGCCCTCGCGCAGATGCAGTACATGCTGCCGCGGCTGCGCGGCTGGGGTCAGTCGCTGTCCCGGCAGATGGGTGGCGGCGGCGGTGGCGGCATGGCCACCCGAGGCCCCGGTGAGACCAAGATCGAGACCGACCGGCGCCGGATCCGCGAGAAGATGGCGAAGATGCGCCGGGAGATCGCGGAGATGAAGACCGGCCGCGACATCAAGCGGCAGGAAAGGCGCCGCAACAAGGTGCCCTCGGTCGCCATCGCCGGCTACACCAACGCCGGCAAGTCCTCGCTGCTCAACCGCCTCACGGGCGCGGGCGTGCTGGTGGAGAACGCGCTGTTCGCCACCCTCGACCCGACCGTCCGCCGGGCCGAGACCCCCTCCGGCCGGATCTACACGCTGGCCGACACGGTCGGCTTCGTCCGGCACCTGCCCCACCACCTGGTCGAGGCGTTCCGCTCCACGATGGAGGAGGTCGGCGACTCCGACCTCATCCTGCACATCGTGGACGGCTCGCACCCGGCGCCGGAGGAGCAGCTGGCGGCCGTGCGCGAGGTCATCCGCGAGGTCGGCGCGGTCAACGTGCCCGAGATCGTGGTGATCAACAAGGCCGACGCCGCAGACCCGCTCGTACTCCAGCGCCTGCTGCGCATCGAACGGCACTCCATCGCCGTCTCGGCGCGTACGGGCCAGGGCATCGCGGAGCTCCTCGCGCTCATCGACGCCGAGCTGCCGCGGCCCGAGGTCGAGGTCGAGGCGCTCGTGCCGTACACGCGCGGCTCGCTCGTCGCCCGGGCGCACGCCGAGGGCGAGGTGATCTCCGAGGAGCACACCCCGGAGGGCACCCTGCTGAAGGTGCGGGTCCACCAGGAACTGGCCTCGGACCTGGCGCCGTACGTACCCGCGAAGCGGTAACGGACGACCGGGTACACGGCGGACACACGGCGGAGGGCCCCCTGCGGTGCAGGGGGCCCTCCGTTTTCGCGTGCGCGGGCGGGGTTACTTGAACTTGGCGCTCACCGCATCGAAGACGCCCTTGGCCTCCGGGCCGAGCCGGGGTCCGGCCAGCCAGCCCGCCTTGGCGGGGCCGATCGACGTGTTCGACACCAGCGCCGGCTTGCCGTCGCTGCCCGCGGCCACCCAGCCGCCGCCGGAGGAGCCGCCGGTCATCGTGCAGCCGATGCGGTACATCACCGGGGCGTTCGCGGTCAGCGAGAGCCGGCCCGGCTTGTCGGCGCACTGGTAGGCCTTCTGGCCGTCGAACGGGGCCGCCGCCGGGTAGCCGGTCGCCGTGATGCTCGCGACCTTCGGCACCGCCGGGGCGTTGAACTCCACCGGGAGCGCCGCGCCGACCGTCTCCTCCAGGGACTTGCCGGTGCTCTTCTCCGGCGTCACGTGCAGCACGGCGAAGTCGTACGGGGCGCCCGCGCCACCGGTCGGACCGCCGTTCGCGATCCACTGGTCCGAGGTCTGCGCCCAGTCGCTCCACCACACGCCGTAGGGGGCCACCTGCTCGCGCGGGGCACCCTTGAGCTGCGCGGCAGGCTTGCCGGCGTTGTTGTACGAGGGGACGAAGGCGATGTTGCGGTACCAGCCGCCGGACTTGCCCGCGTGCACGCAGTGGCCGGCCGTCCAGACCATGTTGGACTTGCCGGGGTGGGCCGGGTCCTTCACCACGGTCGCCGAGCAGACCATCGAGCCCTCGGGTCCGTCGAAGAACACCTTGCCGGAGACGGGAACGCTGCTGTGGTACGGCGCGTTGGCGGCCTTGGCCTGCACCGGCACGGGGGTCGGGTCGGTGACGCCCTGGTCCTTGCCGGCGTCGGGGTCGACGGCCGGGGGCTGCGGGGTCTTGTCGGCCTCACGCATCCGGTCCGGGTTCCACAGGTCCTCGATGATCGGGTTGACGTAGTCGCCCGCCTCGCGGAGCCAGTCCTCCTGCTTCCAGTTCTTCCACGCACCCCCCTTCCACTTGTCCAGGTCGAAGCCGTGCTGCTTGAGCCTCTCCTTGAGCTGGTCCGGGATCTTGACGGTCCCGTCGGCCTCGGTGGGGAGGCTCGCCGCCACGGTCGGCTTGGCGTCGCCGCCGGCCTCCCCGTCGCCGGGTCCGCAGGCCGCGGCGGTCATGGCGAGTGCCGCCGCGCACAGGATCGCGGTGACCGGTCGGTTCGGGCGCATGTCGTGAATCCCCCTGGTGATTCCGGATGTCAGACGCGGTGCAGTTGAAGTACTAGGGACACGCGGGGTGCGCGTCCCGAGTTCAGCACCCCACTATGCCGCTGCCGTTGGGGACGGCACAGGCCGGGGCCGCGGTTCCGGAACCGGGGGCGCCGAGCGGTCCCGGACCCCGGGACGCCGCCGACTCCGGGCGAAACCGGGGCGAACTCCCGGCGGGACAAGGATCTTGGGGTCACCCGTGATCCGCCGCCGTCACCGTCGTTGGTACGTACGGGGGATGGGGGGCGGCGTCCGTGTTCGAGGCGCGATCCGATGGAGCAGTCCGTGCGGGAGGTCCGACAGTCGTGGCTTTGACCGAGCAGGAAGCGGCCGCCGCGCAGGTGCCGTCGCAGGGAAGCAGGGCCGTGGGACCCGGCGGGGCGGAGGGCATCCTGCGGCGCCAGGCCCTGCGGGAGTCCGCCGCCCGGACGTACGCGCGCTCGCTGCCCATCGTCCCCGTGCGCGCGCGGGGGCTGACCATCGAGGGCGCGGACGGGCGGCGCTACCTGGACTGCCTCTCCGGGGCCGGCACCCTCGCGCTGGGGCACAACCACCCCGTGGTGCTCGAAGCCGTACGGGGCGTCCTCGACTCGGGAGCCCCGCTGCACGTCCTGGATCTCGCCACCCCGGTCAAGGACGCCTTCACCACGGAGCTGTTCGCCTGCCTCCCGCCCGAACTGGCCGCCGACGCCCGCGTCCAGTTCTGCGGGCCCGCAGGGACGGATGCGGTGGAGGCCGCGCTCAAGCTGGTCCGGACCGCCACCGGGCGTTCGGGGCTGCTCGCCTTCACGGGGGCCTACCACGGGATGACCGCCGGGGCGCTGGGCGCCTCGGGCGGAGCGCCGGACGTACGGGTGACCCGGCTGCCGTTCCCGCAGGACTTCCGCTGCCCGTTCGGGGTCGGCGGCCCCGAGGGCGCGCGGCTCGGGGCGCGTTGGACCGAGAGCCTGCTCGACGACCCCAAGGGCGGGGTGCCGACGCCCGCGGCGATGATCGTCGAGCCGGTGCAGGGCGAGGGCGGGGTGCTCCCGGCCCCGGACGCCTGGCTGCGGCGGATGCGCGAGATCACGCAGGCCCGGGACATCCCGCTGATCGCCGACGAGGTGCAGACGGGCGTGGGCCGCACCGGCGCGTTCTGGGGCGTCGACCACGCCGGGGTGGTGCCGGACGTGATGGTCCTGTCCAAGGCGATCGGCGGCAGCCTCCCGCTGGCGGTGATCGTGTACCGCTCGGGTCTGGACGTCTGGGCCCCCGGGGCGCACGCCGGCACGTTCCGGGGCAACCAGCTGGCGATGGCGGCCGGGACGGCCACCCTGGCGTACGTAAGGAAGAACCGTCTCGCCGAGCGCGCCGGGACCCTGGGCGAGCGGATGCTGACCGCCCTGCGCGGCCTGGCCTGCGAGCACCCCTGCGTCGGGGACGTCCGGGGCCGCGGCCTGATGATCGGCCTGGAACTCGTCGACCCGGAGACCGGGGCCGCGGCGCCGGCCCTCGCCGCGGCGGTGCGCCAGGAGTGCCTGGACCGCGGCCTGATCGTCGAACTCGGCGGCCGGGGCGCCAGTGTGGTGCGCCTGCTGCCCCCGCTGACCCTGACCGACGACCAGGCCGCGGCGGTCCTGGACCGCCTGGCGGACGCCATCCCGGCGGCCGCCACCCGACACCTCCACTGACCGCAAGGACAGCGTCATGCCCGAAGCCCCCCTCTCCACGCCGACCACCGCCCCTGACGCCCCCGGCGGGAGCGCCCTGGCGGCCAGACCCGAGGCGGCCGACCGGCTCGCCGCCCCCGCCCGCGAAGCCGCCCCGACGCAGACGGCCGGGACCGGAGCCGGGACGGCGGCCGTCGCTGAGGCCGGGACCGCGGCCGGGACCGCGGCCGGGGCGGAGGTCCGCGGGGGCAGCGTGCCGCGCCAGGGCAGCGGGGAGCTGTGGCCCCGGATCGGCATCGGCGCCGCGGCCCCGACGGCCGACCCCCTGGACCACCCCGATCCCGGCGTCGCCGCCGAGGCCGCCGCCGTGGAGAACCTGCTGCGGTGCTGGGTCCGGGAGAACGGGACCGGGCGCCCGGCAGTGGGCGTGGGCGTGCTGCGCGTCCCCCTCCCCGCCTCCGGCACCGCCCTGCTCGCCGCCGTCCGCCACTGGTCCGCCACCGGGTGGCACCGCTTCGGCCCCGCCCGGCTCGAAGGCGCGCCCGCGCACGCCCCCGCCCTGGACGCCGTCACCCTCGCCTCGCTGCTCGCCCGCGAGGGCGACACCGCTAGGCGCGGCGGCGCCGATCTCGTCGGCCGGGTCGCGGACTCGGTGCGCCGCACCGCCGAGTTCATCGCCGACCGGCGCGCACGGCCCACCCCGCCCGAGCCCGTCGCCGGTGACCTCTTCCTCACCGCCGAACAGTCCCTCCTCCTCGGCCACCCCCTCCAGCCGGACCCCAAGAGCCGCGAAGGACTCTCCGAGGCCGAGATCCGCCACTACTCACCCGAACTCCACGGCTCCTTCCCCCTGCACTGGCTCGCCGTCGCCCCCTCCGCCCTCGCCACCGACTCCGCCTGGACCGAACGCGGCCGCCCCGTGTCCGCCGCCCGGCTCCTCGGCCGGCTCACCCCCGGACTCCCGCTGCCCGACGGCACGACCCCCCTTCCCCTGCACCCCTGGCAGGCCCGCGACCTGCTCCAGCGCCCCGCCGTCACCGCCCTCCGCGAGGCGGGACTCCTCTACGACCTCGGCCCGTTCGGCGAGCCCTGGCACCCCACCTCCTCCGTGCGCACCGTCCACCGCCCCGGCGCCCCCGCGATGCTCAAGCTCTCCCTGGGACTGCGCATCACCAACTCCCGCCGCGAGAACCTCCGCAAGGAACTCCACCGCGGCGTCGAGGTGCACCGGCTGCTCCGCACCGGCCTCGCGGAACAGTGGCAGGCGGCCCACCCCGGCTTCGACATCGTGCGCGACCCCGCCTGGATCGCCGTCGACGCCCCGGACGGCACCCCCGTGCCCGGACTCGACGCCGTGCTGCGACACAACCCCTTCCGCTCCCACGACGACGCCGTCTGCATCGCCGCACTCACCTCGCCCCGCCCCTGGCCGGGCCGGACCACCATGCGCTCCCGGCTCGCCGAGACCGTCTCCCGGCTCGCCGCCAGCACCGGACGCCCCACCGCCGCTGTCGCCGCCGAGTGGTTCCTGCGCTACCTCGACCACGTCGTCCTGCCGGTCCTCGCCTTCGACGCGCTCGCCGGCATCGCCCTCGAAGCGCACCAGCAGAACACGCTGGTCCTCCTCGACCCGGCCGGCTGGCCCGCCGGCGGCCGCTACCGCGACAACCAGGGCTACTACTTCCGCGCCTCCCGCCGCGCGGAACTGGAGCGCCGGCTCCCCGGCATCGGCAGCGCCAGCGACACCTTCGTCTCCGACGCCGTCACCGACGAACGCTTCACCTACTACCTCGGCATCAACAACGTCCTCGGCCTCATCGGCGCCTTCGGATCCCAGCGACTCGCCGACGAACGCGTCCTGCTCGCCGCCTTCCGCCGGTTCCTCGGCAAGGCCTCCGGACTCGGACCGCTGCCCGCCCGGCTGCTCGACTCACCCACCCTGCGCTGCAAGGCGAACCTGCTGACCCGCCTGGGCGGCCTCGACGAGCTCGTCGGACCCGTGGACTCCCAGTCCGTCTACGTCACCATCGCCAACCCCCTTCACGATTGAGTGCCGATGCCCCCCACCGACACGTCCCCGTACGCGCCCACCGCCACCGCAACCGCCATCGCCACCGTCGACCCCGCCACCGCGGGCATCCGGATCCCCGGACGGCGGCTCACCGCGCGGCTGCTGCCCCTGCTCGCCGAGGCCGAACTGCTCGACTCCCCGGCCGGCTGGGGCACCGCCGCCACCCCCGCCGGACCCTTCCGACTCGAACCCCTGCGCCTCGGCCGCGACCTGGAGCTGCTGACCGGCTGGATGAACGACCCCGAGGTGGCCGCCTACTGGGAGCTCGCCGGCCCCGCCGCCGTCACCGCCGCCCACGTACGCGCCCAGCTCGACGGGAACGGCCACAGCATCCCCTGCCTCGGCCTCCTCGACGGCACGCCGATGAGCTACTGGGAGATCTACCGGGCCGACCTCGACCCGCTCTCCCGCCACTACCCGGCGCGCCCCCACGACACGGGTATCCACCTGCTCATCGGAGACGGCACGAACCGCGGCCGCGGTCTGGGCACGGCCCTGCTGCGCGCCGTCGCCGACCTGGTGCTCGACAACCGCCCCCGCTGCGCCCGTGTCATCGCCGAACCGGACATCCGCAACACCCCCTCCGTCTCAGCCTTCCTCAACTCCGGATTCCGCTGCTCCGCGGAGATCGACCTCCCCGGGAAGCGGGCGGCGCTGATGATCCGCGAGCGAGCCCTGCGCAACCTCATCTGATCCATCAGACCCTCCCCGTTCACGCCTCACCCTTCGAAAACTCTGCGTCGCGCAGCAAAGTTCCCGAGCCCGAGGAGTCCCGTGCCGAATTTCCCCGAAGCCGCTGACTCCGCCGGCCACCCGTTCGCGGAAGCTGTCGTTCCGCCGTCCCCCCAGCACCCCTGCACGCCCCCCGAGCTCACCACCGCGACCTGGGAGTCCGCCGCCCGCCGGCTCCTCGCCAAGATGCTGGCCGAGTTCGCCTACGAGGAGATCCTCACCCCCTTGCGGGCCCCCGCCCCGGCCACCGCCGCCGGCGACGCCTGGCAGCTGACCCTCGACGACGGCAGCAGCCTCGGCTTCCGCGCCCGCCGCCGCGCGTACGGGAGCTGGCACGTCGCCCCCGACACCATCACGCTCACCCCGCCGCCCCCGTCCACGGAGCCCCCGACCGCTTTCGGTGACCCGTACGCCTTCCTCGTCCGCACCCGCGCCCTCCTCGGCCTCGACGGCGCCACCCTCGGCCACCTCGTCCGCGAGCTCAGCGCCACCCTCGCCGCCGACGCCCGGATCGAGCACACCGCGCTCACCGCCGACGTCCTCGCCGACCTCGACCACGCCGAGCTCGAAGGCCACCAGACCGGCCACCCCTGGCTGGTCCTCAACAAGGGCCGCATGGGACTGTCCGCGACCGACACCGCCGCCTGGGCCCCCGAGGCCCGCACCCGCCAGCGGCTGCCCTGGCTCGCCGCCCACACCTCCCTCGCGGCCTACCGCGGCACGGCCGGCCTGGAAGACCCGGCCCGCCTCTACGCCCAAGAGCTCGACCCCGTCACCCGGGCCGCCTTCGACCGGATCCTGCGCGCCCGCGGCCTCGATCCGCTCGGCTACCTCTACCTCCCGGTCCACCCCTGGCAGTGGGACGAGATCGTGCTCCCCCTCTTCGCCCCGGCCCTCGCCTCGGGCGCCCTGGTCCCCCTCCCGGCCGACCCGGACATACGCGTCCCCCAGCAGTCCATCCGCACCTTCCTCAACCTCACCCACCCCGACCGGCACAGCGTCAAGCTGCCGCTCTCCGTCTTCAACACCCTCGTCTGGCGCGGCCTGCCCTCCGACCGCTGCGCCGCAGCCCCCGCCGTCACCGCCTGGATCCGCTCGCTCCACGACGCCGACCCCTTCCTCCGCGACGAATGCCGCGTGGTCCTCCTCGGCGAGGTCGCCTCGGTCACCGTCCGCCACCCCGTCTACGACGAGCTCCCCGAAGCCCCCTACCAGTACAAGGAGCTCCTCGGCGCGATCTGGCGCGAGCCCCTGACCGGCCGGCTCGACCCCGGTGAGCGGGCCCGTACGCTCGCCTCCCTCCTCCACGTCGACCCGCGCGGGCGCTCCTTCACCGCCGAGCTCGTCGCCCGGTCCGGGCTCGCACCGGCGGCCTGGCTCCAGCGGCTCTTCGCGGCCCTGCTGCCCCCGCTGCTCCACTTCCTCTACCGCTACGGCACCGTCTTCTCCCCGCACGGCGAGAACGCCACCGTGATCTACGACGAGCACGACGTCCCGGTCCGGATCGCCCTCAAGGACTTCGCCGACGAGGTCAACATCTGCCGCGAGCCGCTGCCCGAGCTCGCCGGCGTGCCCGCCGAGGTGCGCGCCGCGCTGCGCGACAAACCCGCGGCCTTCCTGCCCCAGTACATCCACTCCGGTCTCTTCGTCGGGGTCTTCCGCTACCTCTGCGCCCTGTGCGAGGACCGCCTCGGCGTCCCGGAGGAAGAGTTCTGGTCGCTCGTACGGGCGGAGATCCTGCGCCACCACCTCCGCTTCCCCGAGCTCAAGGAGCGCCACGCCCTCTTCGACCTGCTCGGCGAGCGCATCGGGCGGCTCTGCCTGAACCGCAACCGGCTGTACGAGGACGGCTACCGCGACCGCCCGGACCGCCCGCACGCGGTGGAGTACGGCACCGTGCCCAACCCCTTGTACCGGCCATGAATCCCGGTCGTGGCGGTCACTGTCGGTGGCGCCCCGTAGGGTTGTCATTGCTATGACGAAGCCCTCTCTCCCCGACCTGCTGCACGCCGCCGTCTCCGCCGTCGGCGGCACGGAGCGGCCCGGCCAGGTGGCCATGGCCGAAGCCGTCGCCGAAGCGATCGACGACAACACGCACCGGCTGATCCAGGCCGGCACGGGCACCGGAAAGTCCCTCGGCTACCTGGTACCGGCCCTCGCGCACGGCGAGCGCGTGGTGGTGGCCACGGCCACCCTCGCCCTCCAGCGGCAGCTGGTCGAGCGCGATCTGCCCCGGACGGTGGACGCGCTGCATCCGCAGCTGCGCCGCCGCCCTCAGTTCGCCATGCTCAAGGGCCGGTCCAACTACCTGTGCCTGCACCGGCTGCACGAGGGCGCCCCGCAGGACGAGGAGGAAGGCCTCTTCGACCAGTTCGAGGCGGCCGCCCCGACCAGCAAGCTCGGCCAGGACCTGCTGCGCCTGCGGGACTGGGCGGACGAGACCGAGACCGGCGACCGCGACGACCTCACCCCCGGCGTCTCGGACAAGGCCTGGTCGCAGATTTCCGTCTCCTCCCGGGAGTGTCTGGGCGCGACGAAGTGCGCGTACGGAGCGGAGTGCTTCGCCGAGGCCGCCCGCGAGCGGGCCAAGCTGGCCGACGTGGTCGTCACCAACCACGCGCTGCTCGCCATCGACGCCATCGAAGGCGCCCCGGTGCTGCCGCAGCACGAGGTGCTGATCGTGGACGAGGCGCACGAGCTGGTCTCCCGGGTGACCGGGGTCGCCACCGGCGAGCTCACCCCCGGCCAGGTCAACCGGGCCGTGAAGCGCGCCGCCAAGCTGGTCGACGAGAAGACCGCGGACTCGCTCCAGACCGCGTCCGAATCGTTCGAGCGGGTCATGGAGCTGGCGCTCCCCGGCCGGCTGGAGGAGGTTCCCGAGGACCTCGGGTACGCGCTGGCGGCCCTGCGGGACGCGGCGCGCAACGTCATCTCGGCGATGGGCGCGACCCGCGACAAGTCGGTCCACGACGAGGACGCCGTCCGCAAGCAGGCACTGGCCGCGGTGGAGGGCGTCCACGCGGTGGCCGAGCGGATCCTGCTCGGCTCCGAGTACGACGTCGTCTGGTACGAGCGACACGACCGCTTCGGGGCCAGCCTGCGCGTCGCCCCGCTGTCGGTGTCCGGGCTGCTGCGCGAGAAGCTGTTCGAGGACCGCTCGGTGGTCCTCACCTCGGCGACCCTCAAGCTGGGCGGCGATTTCAACGGGGTCGCGGCCTCGCTGGGCCTGTCCGCGGAAGGGGTCGAGGGGGAGGACGCCCCGGTCTGGAAGGGCCTGGACGTAGGCTCGCCGTTCGACTATCCCAAGCAGGGCATCCTCTACGTCGCGAAGCACCTGGCCACGCCCGGCCGCGAGGGCACGCGCGGCGACATGATGGACGAGCTCGCCGAGCTGATCGAGGCGGCCGGCGGCCGCACGCTCGGCCTGTTCTCCTCCATGCGGGGTGCGAAGGCCGCGGCCGAGGAGCTGCGCGGCAGGCTGGACAACCCGATCCTGCTCCAGGGCGAGGAGACCCTGGGCGAGCTGATCAAGGCGTTCGCGGCGGACCCGAAGACGTGTCTGTTCGGGACGCTGTCGCTCTGGCAGGGCGTGGACGTGCCCGGTCCCAGCTGCCAGCTCGTGATCATGGACCGCATCCCGTTCCCGCGGCCGGACGATCCGCTGATGAGCGCCCGGCAGAAGTCGGTCGAGCAGCACGGGGGCAACGGCTTCATGGCCGTCGCCGCCACACATGCGGCGCTGCTGATGGCCCAGGGTGCGGGCCGGCTCGTACGGGCCTCCGGCGACCGGGGCGTCGTCGCGGTCCTGGACCCCCGGCTGGCCACGGCCCGGTACGGGAGTTTCCTGCGGGCCACGCTGCCGGACTTCTGGTACACCACGGACCGCAACCAGGTGCGCCGCTCACTGGCCGCCATCGACGCCGCAGCTCAGGCTGACGGGAAGTAGCAGTCCGCACGGGACGAAAACAACCCCCGGGACCGGCGCAGTGGGTCCCGGGGGTTGGCTAGGAAGGGGCGCGCGGTCAGACCCGGCGCAATACCGCGACGACCTTGCCGAGGATGGTCGCCTCGTCACCGGGGATCGGCTGGTAGGCGGCGTTGTGCGGGAGCAGCCAGACGTGCCCGTCCTCGCGCTTGAAGCGCTTGACCGTGGCCTCGCCGTCGAGCATCGCGGCCACGATGTCGCCGTTCTCCGCGACCGGCTGGCGACGGACCGTGACCCAGTCGCCGTCACAGATGGCCGCTTCGATCATCGAGTCGCCGACGACCTTCAGCACGAAGAGCTCACCGTCGCCCACGAGCTGGCGGGGGAGCGGGAACACGTCCTCCACCGACTCCTCGGCGAGGATCGGGCCGCCGGCCGCGATCCGGCCGACCAGCGGGACGTACGAGGCGGCGGGCTTGCCGGTGGTGTCCGTGGGCTGCGAGCTGGGCTGGTCGGAGCCGCGGACCTCGTACGCCCGGGGGCGGTGCGGGTCCCGGCGCAGGAAGCCCTTACGCTCCAGGGCCATCAGCTGGTGGGCCACCGACGAGGTGCTGGACAGGCCGACCGCCTGGCCGATCTCCCGCATCGACGGCGGGTAGCCGCGGCGCTGCACCGAGTCGCGGATGACCTCGATGACCCTTCGCTGCCGGTCCGTGAGCCCGGAGCTGTCGGCGCGGATGCCTGGAGGCCGCCCTGGCAGCGAGCGTGCGGCGCGCGTGGGCTCCGCCTCCGGGTTCAGACTTGCGTCGTTCATGGGATGCACCGGCTCGAGTCGGCTCTGGGAGCGGTTCTGGGCAGTGATGGTGGCACTGTCTGCGGTGGTGGTCACGTCGGCGGCCCCTCTCGAAATGTTCTCCCTAGCTGGACAACGGTAGTTGCTTTCGAAAGGTTGCGCCAAACACACGTTCGAGTGAAAAATCGCGGATCGTCCAACCTGGGCACATCGAGGGGTGTATGGACGATCGGTCCGCCGAACGCGGGTTCGGTCCGGCGTCCGCTGGTTACGGTACCCTTCCCGATCGGATCGCCGCCTTCCGGTCCTGTGCCCAGTGTGGCACCGGGAGCCACCCCGTCCGGGCATCGCGCGCGGCGACACGCGGAACGAAGTAAATCCACCACAACCCAAGATCTAGTGGTTGGATGAGCGCTGCCACCCAGAAGTTGTGGTCCCCGGTCCGCCGAGGCGCTCGGTATCGCATATGCTGGTGGCTGCTTCGCGAGCCCCCGACCTGGACCCGTCCCGGTCGTTCAGGGGCCTCGTGAGGTGATTCAGTCGTGCCAAGAGGGAGGGTGAGGGAACCATGCACTGCCCCTTCTGCAGGCACCCCGACAGCCGCGTCGTCGACAGCCGCACCACGGACGACGGCACGTCGATCCGTCGGCGCCGTCAGTGCCCCGACTGCTCCCGTCGCTTCACGACGGTGGAGACGGCCTCGCTGATGGTGATCAAGCGCAGCGGGGTGACCGAACCCTTCAGCCGTACCAAGGTCATCTCCGGCGTGCGCAAGGCGTGCCAGGGACGGCCGGTGACCGAGGACGCCCTCGCCAAGCTCGGCCAGCGGGTCGAGGAGGCGCTGCGCGCCACCGGGAGCGCCGAGCTGACCACCCATGACGTGGGTCTGGCCATACTCGGCCCGTTGCAGGAGCTCGACCTGGTCGCGTACCTGCGGTTCGCGTCCGTTTACAAGGCGTTCGACACCCTCGAAGACTTCGAGACCGCCATCGCGGAACTCCGCGTGCCGCGGCCTCACCCCCAAGAGTGCGAGCCCGGCCGGACCGCTGGGGTCCCCGTGCCCGCCTCCGCCGCCGACTGACCGGACGGCCGCAGTGCAGCGCGGCCGCGCCCCGGGACAGCCAGGCGAAGAAACGTAGATACAAGACAGGCAGTGCTGCGGAATAACGCTGGCACTTTAGGGCGTTTTTGCCCGCATATGGGAGGAAGCGGCATGACAGAGACGGCGAGCGGCTCGGCACGAGGTTCCCGCGCCAAGGGGACCAAGACTGCCAAGAGCGGCCTGCGGATCGAGCGCATCCACACCACCCCCGGCGTGCACCCGTACGACGAGGTGAGCTGGGAGCGGCGTGACGTCGTCATGACGAACTGGCGCGACGGCTCGGTGAACTTCGAGCAGCGTGGCGTCGAGTTCCCCGACTTCTGGTCGGTCAACGCGGTCAACATCGTCACCAGCAAGTACTTCCGCGGCGCGGTCGGCACCCCGCAGCGCGAGACCGGTCTCAAGCAGCTCATCGACCGCATCGTGAAGACCTACACGAAGGCCGGCGAGGACTACGACTACTTCGCGTCCCCGGCCGACGCGGAGATCTTCGAGCACGAGCTGACCTACGCCCTCCTGCACCAGATCTTCAGCTTCAACTCCCCGGTGTGGTTCAACGTCGGCACGCCCCAGCCGCAGCAGGTCTCCGCCTGCTTCATCCTCGCCGTCGACGACTCCATGGAGTCGATCCTCGACTGGTACAAGGAAGAGGGCATGATCTTCAAGGGCGGCTCCGGCGCCGGCCTGAACCTCTCCCGCATCCGCTCCTCCAAGGAGCTGCTCTCCTCCGGCGGCAACGCCTCCGGTCCGGTCTCCTTCATGCGCGGCGCCGACGCGTCCGCCGGAACGATCAAGTCGGGCGGCGCCACCCGCCGCGCGGCCAAGATGGTCGTCCTGGACGTGGACCACCCCGACGTCGAGGACTTCATCGCCACGAAGGTGAAGGAAGAGGAGAAGATCCGCGCCCTGCGCGACGCGGGCTTCGACATGGACCTGGGCGGCGACGACATCACGTCCGTCCAGTACCAGAACGCCAACAACTCCGTCCGCGTGAACGACGAGTTCATGACGGCCGTCGAGAACGGCACCGAGTTCGGCCTGCGCGCCCGCATGACGGGCGAGGTCATCGAGAAGGTCGACGCCAAGGCCCTCTTCCGCAAGCTGGCCGAGGCCGCGTGGGCCTGCGCCGACCCGGGCATCCAGTACGACGGTGTGATCAACCACTGGCACACCTGCCCCGAGTCCGGCCGCATCACCGCCTCGAACCCGTGCAGCGAGTACATGCACCTGGACAACACGTCCTGCAACCTCGCCTCGCTGAACCTGATGAAGTTCCTGGACGACGACGGCAAGGGCAACCAGTCCTTCGACGCCGAGCGCTTCGCCAAGGTCGTCGAGCTCGTCATCACCGCGATGGACATCTCCATCTGCTTCGCGGACTTCCCGACGCAGAAGATCGGCGAGAACACCCGCGCCTTCCGCCAGCTCGGCATCGGTTACGCCAACCTCGGCGCCCTGCTGATGGCGACCGGCCACGCGTACGACTCGGACGGCGGCCGCACCCTCGCCGCGTCGATCACCTCGCTGATGACCGGCACCGCGTACAAGCGCTCCGCCGAGCTGGCCGCCATCGTCGGCCCGTACGACGGCTACGCCCGCAACGCCGAGGCGCACAAGCGCGTCATGAAGCAGCACTCCGACGCCAACGCCGTCGCCCCGCGCACCGACGACCTGGACAACTCGATCTGGGCCGCGGCCACCGAGGCCTGGCAGGACGTCCTGCGCCTCGGCGAGAAGAACGGCTTCCGCAACTCCCAGGCCTCCGTCCTCGCGCCGACCGGCACCATCGGTCTCGCGATGTCCTGCGACACCACCGGTGTCGAGCCGGACCTGGCCCTGGTCAAGTTCAAGAAGCTCGTCGGCGGCGGCTCCATGCAGATCGTCAACGGCACCGTCCCGCAGGCCCTGCGTCGCATGGGCTACCAGGAGGAGCAGATCGAGGCGATCGTCGCCCACATCGCCGAGCACGGCGTGGTCGTCGACGCCCCGGGCCTGAAGCCCGAGCACTACGAGGTCTTCGACTGCGCGATGGGCGAGCGCTCCATCTCCGCGATGGGCCACGTCCGCATGATGGCCGCGATCCAGCCCTGGATCTCCGGCGCGATCTCGAAGACGGTCAACATGCCGGAGACGGCGACCGTCGAGGAGATCGAGGAGATCTACTTCGAGGCGTGGAAGATGGGCGTCAAGGCGCTCGCGATCTACCGCGACAACTGCAAGGTCGGCCAGCCCCTCTCCGCGAAGAAGAAGGAAGAGGAGAAGGAGGAGGTCACCGCCAAGGCGGAGGACACCATCCGCGCGGCGGTCGAGAAGGTCATCGAGTACCGCCCCGTCCGCAAGCGCCTCCCCAAGGGCCGCCCGGGCATCACGACCTCCTTCACGGTCGGTGGCGCCGAGGGCTACATGACGGCCAACTCCTACCCGGACGACGGTCTGGGCGAGGTCTTCCTGAAGATGTCCAAGCAGGGTTCGACCCTCGCGGGCATGATGGACGCCTTCTCGATCGCCGTCTCGGTCGGTCTGCAGTACGGCGTCCCGCTGGAGACCTACGTCTCGAAGTTCACGAACATGCGCTTCGAGCCGGCCGGCATGACGGACGACCCGGACGTGCGGATGGCGCAGTCGATCGTCGACTACATCTTCCGCCGCCTGGCGCTGGACTTCCTGCCCTTCGAGACCCGCTCGGCGCTCGGCATCCACACCGCCGAGGAGCGTCAGCGCCACCTCGACACCGGCTCCTACGAGCCGCTCGACGAGGACGTCGACACGGAGTCCCTGGCCCAGTCCGCCCCGCTGGCGGCCGTCCCTGCGGCCCCGAAGCCGGCCGCGGTCATCGAGGTCCCGGCCCCGAAGACGGCGCACTCCAGCGCCGAACTCGTCGAGATGCAGCTCGGCGTCTCCGCCGACGCCCCGCTCTGCTTCTCCTGCGGTACGAAGATGCAGCGCGCCGGCTCCTGCTACATCTGCGAGGGCTGCGGCTCCACGAGCGGCTGCAGCTGACACCGGGCGCCGTCGCATCCGACGCATCACTGAGCACCCCCTGCCGGGGCCGTTGACCGGCAGATGAGAGAGGGAGCCGCCTTCAGGCGGCTCCCTCTTCGCGTACCCGGCCGTTCGGCAGCCCCGGATGGCGAGCGCGGGGTCAGTGGGGGATGCGGCGGGCCGGGCGGGGGATGAGGTCCTCGCGGAATTCCGCGATCCGGGAATGGACCTGGCGCATCAGGTGGGTGTCCTCGATGCGGTCCAGGTAGAGGCAGCGCGCGGCCAGGCCCGGCAGGTCGAAGGCGAAGCACAGCGACATCAGCGGGTTCACGAAGAGCTCGCTGCCGCTGGTGCGGGTGGTGAACTGCACGTCGCCGAAGGAGCCGCGGACGGCGGCGGCGATCGAGCCGCTCACGATGCTGGGGCGGTCCGGGGTGTGCTCCTGGGCATGGGCGACCGCATCGAGGAAGAGCGCGCCTTCACGGGTGGCGCGCGGTATGGAGAAGGCGCCGAGGTACGCGCCCTCGCGCTCCAGCGCCGCGATGTTCTCCAGCACCAGGGCGTGGCTGACCCCGTGGTAGGCATCCACGCCGAAGCCGACCGAGACGACGAGGCGGCACGGTACGTCGTCGAGGGCGGCCAGGGCCGCGACGCTGGTCAGGTCCTCCTCGGGGGTGCCGAGGCCCGCTTCGTCGCCGCGCATCAGGATGTCGGTCCCGCCGTCGACCAGGACGACCGCGTCGATGCGGTGGAGAACGATGAGCGCGCGGTAGGCGGCGCGCAGCGGCTGCACCCCGGTCTGGGGGAAGGCGTAGACGGTGGCCGGGTAGTCGTGGGCCTCCAGCCACCGGGCCAGTGTCCGCTCGGGGAAGTACGTCTGATGGGGCGCGGTGCGCGGGGTGATGGTGGCGAGGTCGGGGGCGGCCCAGTCCGCGAGGGGCAGCCCGGCGAGGTGGCTGAAGGAGAGGTTGGCCAGGAGGACCTCCTTGCCCTGGTGGAGGAGGGACAGGGCGATGGGGAGACCGGCGTAGACGTCGAAGCCGCCGCCCGCGCCGGCGACCAGGATGCGTTCGGCGTCGGCGAGGCGGTCGAAGAGCGGGTTGGTGTGCAGGGCGGTCATGGAGATCATTGTGCGGGGCGACCCGGACCGGGTGGCGGGGAGACGGGGGAGTGACATGTGGAGCGGTGAGCAGCTGGATCTGGGTGCCTATCTGGCGCGGATCGGCTACGACGGGCCGGTCGGGAAGGACGGGGAACTCCGCCCGGACCTCCCGACGTTGTACGCAGTGCACCGGGCCCACACCGGTGCCATCGCCTTCGAGAACCTGGACGTGCTGCTCGGCCGCCCCGTCGAGCTGGGCGTCAAGGCTCTGGAGGAGAAGCTCGTGCACGGCCGCCGCGGCGGCTACTGCTACGAGCAGAACTCGCTGCTGGCCGCCGCCCTGGAGCGGATCGGCTTCGAGGTCTCCGGGCGCGGCGCCCGCAACCGCACCCGGGGGGACACCCTGCTCGCGGTGACGCACGCCGTCCTCGTCGTCACCGTCGAGGGCGAACCCTGGCTGTGCGACGCCGGGTTCGGGCATCAGGGGCCGCGCGAGCCCGTCCCGCTGGCGCGCCCCGGCGCCGACGTCGTGCAGGGGGAGTGGACGTACGCCGTCCGCGAGGAGGACGAGGGGATCCTCGCGCTGTCCATCCTGCGCGAGGGCGTCCGGCGGGACCTGTACGCCTTCTCCCCGCAGCGCTACCACCCCGTCGACTACGTCCTGCTCAACCACTACAGCTCCACCCATCCCCGGTCCGTCTTCGTCGGGCGGGTCATCGTCCAGCACCCGGGAGACTCCGTCCGGCACCCCGTCCGCCGGGCGCTCGTGGGGCGCGAGCTCGCCCGGCTCCACGCCGACGGCCGGGACGAGCGGAGCTCCGTCGACCCCGACGAGCTCCTCGCGCTGCTCGACCGGGAGTTCGGGCTTCGGCTGTCCGGGCGGGATGCGGAGGAACTGGTGCGGATCAACCGCGCTGGGGACTGACCGGGGCCGCGCCGGGCCCGTACGATGGCGCGGTGCTGGTCAAGTGGATTCGCTGCACGGTGACGGACCGACGCGGGTTCGAGCGCGGGCAGCGCAAATGGGCGGGGCTGCCTGGCGAGCCGGGATTCCGGGGACAGGGCGGCGGCTGGAGCCGGGGACGTCAGGGGGTCGCGCATGTTTTCGCGTTCTGGGAGAGCCGTTCCTTCTACGACTCCTTCATGGCCCGCTCGCACGACCGGCTCGCCGCGTCCCAGACCGGGACGTACACGAACGCGCGGGTCACGCTCTTCGACCACCGCTTCGACGTGAAGACCGGCTTCGAGCCGCGCTTCACCGACGCGGACGTGGTGCGGGTCGCCCACACCCGGGTGCGTGAGGGGCGGGTGGACCACTTCGCCCTCATGCAGGAGAAGGTGTGGAACCCGGCCATGGCCGGCTCACCCGGAATGATCCGGGGCCTGTTCGGGGAGGCGCCGGGCCGGGAGTTCCTGGTCCTGTCGATGTGGCACGCCGCCGCCGAGCACGGCAAGTACCGCCAGGAGCGGGTCGAGCGGCTCTCGCTGCGCGCCCAGACCGAGGCCGACGTGGAAGCCCTCACCGGGGACGTCGTCGACCTCGAACCCTCCTGGACCGTATGACCGTACGACGATCGGCGGGCCGACCGGCGAGCCCGGGTGCTCGGCCCGCCGACGGCCGCATAGGGTCGGGGAATGGCACGACCACGGCGCATCGTCCTTGTCCGGCACGGGGAATCGGAGGGCAATGCCGATGACACGGTGTACGAACGGGAGCCCGACCACGCCCTGAGGCTGACCGGCCAGGGCCGCGAGCAGGCGGCGGAGGCCGGCGTACGGCTGCGCGAGCTGTTCGGGGACGAGGCCATCAGCGCGTACGTCTCCCCGTACCGCCGGACCCTCCAGACCTTCCGGGAACTGCGGCTGGACCCGGCCCGCGTACGGATGCGCGAGGAGCCGAGGCTGCGCGAGCAGGACTGGGGGAACTGGCAGGACCGGGACGACGTACGGCTGCAGAAGGCGTACCGCGACGCGTACGGACACTTCTTCTACCGGTTCGCGCAAGGGGAGTCGGGCGCGGACGTGTACGACCGGGTCGGATCGTTCCTGGAGAGCCTGTACCGCAGTTTCGAGGCGCCGGACCACCCGCCGAACGTGCTGCTCGTGACGCACGGGCTGACCATGCGGCTGTTCTGCATGCGCTGGTTCCACTGGTCGGTGGCCGAGTTCGAGGCGCTGTCCAATCCCGGGAACGGTGAATTCCGGGTGCTCGTGCTGGGGCCGGACGGCCGCTACCGGATGGACCGCCCGTTTGAGAGGTGGACCACACCCGAGCCTTATGACCTGGACGGCTAAACTGACGCGGGATGACCGCTGACTCCGCTTCCGCACGGCGCTACGCACGCGCCATGGCCAGCCTCCGCGGGCTGGCCCTGGGTGATGCCCTGGGCTCCCAGTACTTCGTCCCCGTGAACTACCCCCTCCTCAAGCGCCGCGAGCTGCCCGCCGGAACCGGGACCTGGCAGTGGACCGACGACACCGAGATGGCCTGCTCGGTGGTGGCCGTCCTCGCCGCGCACGGGCGCATCGACCAGGACGCCCTGGCGAGCTCCTTCGCCCACCACCACGACTTCGACCGCGGCTACGGTCCCGCCGTCAACCGGATGCTCCGCCTCGTCCGCGAGGGCGAGGACTGGCGCACGCTGGCCGCCGAGCTGTTCAACGGGCAGGGCTCGTGGGGCAACGGCGCGGCGATGCGGATCGCTCCGCTGGGTGCCTGGTACGCCGACGATCCGGAGCAGGCCACGCACCAGGCGGAGATCTCCGCCTACACCACGCACCAGCACCGCGAGGCGGTGTGCGGGGCGATGGCCGTGGCGGCCGCGGCCGCGCTGGCGGCCGATCCGGCGGGTCCGCCGAAAGCCGGTGACCTGCTGGACGGGGTGATCGCGCTGGTGCCGCGCAGTGCCGTCGGGGCGGGGCTGCGGCGGGCGCGGGACATGCTCGACTACGGCGATGCGACGACGGTCGCGGCGGTGCTGGGGTGCGGACGGCGGACGAGCGCGCACGACACGGTGCCCTTCGCCCTGTGGTCGGCGGCGCGGTCGCTGGACGACTACGAGCGGGCGTTCTGGACCACCGCGCAGGTGGGCGGGGACGTGGACACGACCTGCGCCATCGTGGGCGGGGTGCTGGGAGCGCGCGGCGACGCGGCATTGCCGGCCGCCTGGCTGGCCCGTACGGAGGCCCTCCCGGCCTGGCTGCCGGAGACGGCGGCGCACTAGGCCGCACCCCGCCGCACCCCGCCGTACCCCCGCCGCGCGCCCACGTCGGCCACCGGCGCGGGGGCTGTCGGCGGACGTGGGGCACGGCTCGTTCCGATTGTCACGGTCCTGCCACAGGGGTCTTCCGGGCGGGCAGGACCCGCACGTCACGGGCCTAACCTGGCCGCCGCCTCCGTCGTGATGGCGCGGGCGGCCGACAGGGGAGGGGAAACCGATGCCGGAGAAGACCGACGGCGCGCCCGACGACGCGAGCGGGGGCTCGCCCGCCGATCCCGCGCGGCCGGCGGCGAGGACGGGCGGGCCGGGAGCGCACACGCCGGGGCGGCCCGGGGCGCACGCTGCCGGTGTGGCCCCGGCGCAGGCTGCGGAGGGGGCCGGCGGAGAGGCCGGCGGCGGGGCGCCGGACGGGTGGGATCCCAAGGCCTGGCAGACCTTCCAGGTGCGCCGCCGGCGGGCCGCCTCCGGCGCCTGGTCCGTCACACCGCCGGCCTGGGCCGAGGCCGCCCGGCCCGCTTCGGCCGGGCCCGTGCCCACCGCCGTGCTCCTCGCCGCCGCCCTGGCCGGCCTCGCCGCGGGCCTGTTCCTCGGCGACGGGGCGGGGCTCGGGCTGCTGATCGCCGCCGTGCCCGCCATCGCCGGCGCCTACCTCGCCGCCCGCGCGGCCCGGCGCCGCGCGCGGGCCTGGAGCGTGACCTGGGCCCTGGGCTGCGTCGTCCTCCTCGGCATACCCGCGCTGCGCGACGCCGCCTGGCCCTGCGTCCTCGCCCTGCTCGCCGCCGTCCTGCTCGGCGCGCTGGCCCTGCACGGCAGCCGCACCTGGCCCGGTGTCCTCCTCAGCCCGCTGGGCTTCGTCGACTCCGCCGTGCTCGGGGTCCGCTGGGCCTGGAGCGGCCTGCGCTCGCGCGGCGGCGGGGTCGACCGCGCCCGCTGGCTTCCCGTGGTGAAGGCCACCGCCGTGGCCCTCGTCCTGCTGGTGCTCTTCGGCACCCTGTTCGCCTCCGCCGACGCCGCGTTCGCGGACCTGCTGGACGGGCTCACCCCCGAGGTCTCCCTCGGCGACGGACCCGTGCGCCTCGTGCTCTTCCTGCTCGGCGCCGTCCTCGCACTCGCCGCCGCCCGCGCCGCCGCCGCGCCCTCGCGCTGGGACCGGATCCGGATCGAGCCGGGGAAGCCGCGCTCGCGCGTCGAGTGGGCGCTCCCGCTCATCGTGCTCGACCTGCTCTTCGCCGGGTTCAACGCCGTCCAGCTCGCGGTCCTGTTCGGCGGTTACGACAGGGTCCTGGAGAGGACCGGGCTCACCTACGCCGAGTACGCCCGTCAGGGTTTCTGGCAGCTGCTCTGGGCCACCCTGCTCACCCTCGCCGTGATCGCGCTCGCCCTGCGCTGGGCCCCGCGCGCCGGAGCCGGCGACCGCCGGTTCGTACGCGCCGTCCTCGGCACGCTGTGCGCGCTGACCCTGGTCGTGGTCGCCTCCGCGCTGCGCCGGATGGACCTGTACGTGGATGCGTACGGGCTGACCCGGCTGCGCGTGTCCGTGGCCGCGATGGAACTCTGGCTCGGGCTGGTCATCGTACTGATCATGGCTGCCGGGGTCTTCGGCGCCCGCCTGCTGCCGCGCGCGGTCGCGGCGGGCACGGCCGCCGCCGTCCTGGCCTTCGGGCTCCTGTCCCCGGACGGGATGGTCGCCGAGACGAACGTGGCCCGCTTCGAGCGGACCGCCAAGCTGGACCTGGCCTACGTCCAGGACCTGTCGGCGGACGCCGTGCCCGCGCTGGACCGGCTGCCCGAACCCCGGCGCTCCTGCGCCCTGCGCGGCGTCAACGACGACCTGTCGCGCCGCGGTCGGGTGCCCTGGTACGCGATCAGCCTCGGCGAGTACCGGGCCCGGCAGATCCTGCACGAGCGCCCGGTGACGGCCTCGTACGAGGTGTGCCGGAGCCTGGGCACCTTCCACGGCCGCACCGGATAGCGGCCGGATCGCGTACGGGGACCCGGGCCCGGCCCCCGTACGCCGCGCCGCCGGGCTCAGGCCGCCGGACCGGCCTCCGCGGCGACGCCGCTCAGGGCCTCCAAGTCGCTCTTGCGCACCCGGATCACGAGCAGCGCGGTGGCCAGCGCGAGCCCGGCCATGGCGACGGCCGCGATGAAGGCGGTGGAGATGCCCTGGGTGAGGACGAGGTCCCCCCAGGGGTCGGGCAGGCGCCCGGTCTCCTTGAAGGCGGCCAACTGATCGGGGTCCGCGTGGGCCACGAAGTCCGGCACCTGCTTCGTGCCCTCGTTCCGGCTCGCCGTGCCGAAGACGGTCACCAGGATCGACAGGCCGAGCGAACCGCCGACCTGCTGGCTGGCGTTGAGCAGTCCGGAGGCCGCGCCCGCCTCCTTCTGGGCCACCCCGGAGACGGCGGTCAGCGTGAGGGTCACGAAGTTCAGGCCCATGCCGAAGCCGAAGAGCAGCATCGGCCCGAGGATGCCGGAGACGTACGAGCTGTCGGTGCGGATGAAGGTCAGCCAGGTGAGGCCGATCCCGGTGAGGGCGGATCCGGTGACCATGAACGGCTTGGGGCCCAGGCGCGGCAGGAAGCGCTGCGAGAGCCCGGCCGCGGTGACGATGGCGACGGTCACGGGCAGGAAGCCGAGCCCGGACCGGATGGGGGAGAAGCCCAGTACGTTCTGCACGAACTGGACGATGAAGAAGAACATCCCGAACATCGCGGCGGCGAGTCCGAGCATGATCAGGTAGGTGCCGGCGCGGTTGCGGTCGGCGAACATCCGCAGCGGGATGATCGGCTCGTCGGCCCGCGACTCGATGCCCACGAAGAGGGCGAGGAGCACGGCGGCCGCGGCGAAGGAGGCGAGGGTGCCGCCGTCGCGCCAGCCGTCCTCGGAGGCGCGGATGAACCCGTAGACCAGCGAGGCCATGCCGCCGGTGGAGGTGAGGGCCCCCGCGATGTCGAAGCGGCCCGGGTGGCGCTCGGACTCGGTGATGTAGAGCGGCGCGAGCACGGCGATCAGCAGACCGATCGGCACGTTGACGAAGAGCACCCAGCGCCAGTCGAGCCACTCGGTCAGCATGCCGCCGGCCAGGAGGCCGATCGCGCCGCCGCCCGCCGAGACGGCGGCGAACACGCCGAACGCGCGGTTGCGCTCGGGGCCTTCGGCGAACGTCGTGGTGATCAGGGCCAGCGAGGTCGGCGAGGCGATCGCGCCGCCGACCCCCTGGAGGGCGCGGGCGGCCAGCAGCTGCCAGGGCTCCTGGGCGAAGCCGCCGAGCAGGGAGGCCAGGGTGAAGAGCAGGATGCCGGTGAGGAACACGCGGCGCCGGCCGAGGATGTCCCCGGCCCGTCCGCCGAGCAGCAGGAGCCCGCCGAAGGCCAGGGTGTACGCGCTGATCACCCAGGACAGGTCGGTCGTGGAGAAGGACAGGGCGGTCTGGATGTGCGGGAGAGCGATGTTCACGATCGTCGCGTCGAGCACGACCATCAGCTGGCAGGCGGCGATGACCGTGAGGGCCACGCCGGGCCGCCCCTCCCGGCGGGCCGCGCCCGGTATCCGGGGTGTGGCGAGTGGAGAACTTTTCACCGAGGATCCCCCCATAGTGAAAGAGTGAACGCAGCCGTTCACTGCGGCCCCACGGTAGGAGTCCCCGGTTAGTGAACGCAACCGTTCACTAAGGCTGGAAATGCGTACGAGGGGCGCGCGGATCGGCGGAAGGCAGAGGCGATGGCGGGTTCGCGCTGGTCAGTGACGGCACCGGGCCGCAGGCGCGGTCCGGAACTCGAACGGGCGATCCTCGACGCGGCGTTGGAGCAGCTGAGCACCGTCGGCTGGAGCGGGCTCACCATGGAGGGTGTCGCGGCCTGCGCGCACACCGGCAAGGCGGCCGTCTACCGGCGCTGGCCGTCGAAGGCCGACCTGGTGGCCGAGGTGCTGCGGGCCGGGCTGCCGCCGATCGGCGAGATCCCCGACTGCGGATCGGTCCGGGGCGACTTCCTCCGGTTGTGTGTGCGGATGCGTGACGTGATGGAGTCGCGCGCCGGTCAGGCGCTGCGAGCGGTCCTTCACGAATGCGACCACGCGCATGCGGGCCGGTTCCACGACGTGGTCCGCGCCGGGCTCCACGAACCCGCCCATCGCCTGATCAGGGAGCTTGTCCAGCGCGGGATCGAGCGGGGCGACGTACGAGCGGACGCGGCGGGTCCGTTCGTCGTCGACGTCATTCCGGCCATGATGATGTACCGCGCGAAGGTGTGCGGGAGCGAATGGACGGATGCGGACATCACGGAAATGATCGATCAGGTGATGGTACCGCTGCTCAGGGCGTGAGACGCCGTACGGACTCCACCCGGGGCGGGGTGTGCAGGCGGCGCGGGGCGGCGTACCCTTGCTGGCGCCATGCCGTACGAAGCACCCACCCACACCGTCGAACGCTCCCTCCGTGCAACCACCGGCGCCAAGGTCATCGCCGGGGTCGACGAGGTCGGACGAGGGGCCTGGGCCGGTCCCGTCACCGTGTGCGCGGCGATCACCGGTCTGCGCCGGCCGCCCGCCGGTCTCACCGACTCCAAACTGCTCACCCAGAAACGACGCGACGCGCTCCTCGGCGTCCTGGAGGACTGGGTCACCGCGTACGCCCTGGGGCACGCCTCCCCGGAGGAGATCGACGCGCTCGGGATGACGGCCGCCCTGCGGCTCGCCGCGGAGCGCGCCCTGGAGGCGCTGCCCGTGCGGCCCGACGCGGTGATCCTCGACGGCAAGCACGACTACCTCGGCGCACCCTGGCGGGTCCGTACGGTGATCAAGGGCGACCAGTCCTGCGTCGCCGTCGCCGCGGCCTCGGTCATCGCCAAGGTCAGACGCGACCGGATGATGGCCGAGCTCGGCCAACACGGCGGCGGATGCGCGGAGTTCGCCTTCGCCGACAACGCCGGATATCCCTCGCCGGTGCACCGGGCCGCGCTGGAGGAGCTGGGTCCCACCCCGTACCACCGGCTCTCGTGGTCGTACCTCGACGGGCTGCCCCGGTGGCGGCACCTCAAGAAGGTGCGGCGCAGCGAGGAAGCGACGGAACTGGAAAACGGAGGCCAACTCGGCTTCGATTTCTGATCGCACCCACGTGCCACCCACCGGTACGTTTCGTACCGGTGTTTGATAGACATCAACTCATGCCTCTCACCCCCGAGGAGCCTCAGATTCACGAGAGTGCCCAGGGTCCCCGCGTCACGCCGGCCGCGAGCCGCACCGCGCAGACCCCCCGCCCCGTACCTGGTCCGCGTCCCGCCGCCGTTCCGCGGCCCGGGCGCCCCGGTCCCTCCCCCGCGGCGGCGAGCCGTACGGGCGGGGCTCCCAGGCCCGCACCGCCCGCGCAGCGAGCGCCGCAGGCCACGTCCGGACCCGCAACCCCCACCGCACCGTCCGTCTCCGCGGCCGTGCCCCAGATCCAGCTGATCCCGGCCTCCGCCGAGGGTGCGCTGGACGCGGCCGAAGAGGCCGTCGACCTGCTGCTCGACACCGGGCGCGCGCCCGGCGACATCCTGGTCCTCACCACCGGCGACCCGCACCCGTGGGCCGCGCACGAGCTGTCCTTCGGCGAGGCCGCGTACTGGGCCCAGCACGACGCCGGGGACGACGTCTTCTACGCGGACGCGGCGCAGGCCGAGCGCGCCGCGGGCCGTCCCGTCGTGGTCTTCGCGGCCAACGGCGGACCCGCCGGGGCCACCGCCGCCGCCCTGCCGGCCGCGCTCGCGCGGGCCGGCACGCTGCTGATCGTGTGCGGCGACCCGCAGCAGATCAACTCCGTGCTGGGCACGGGCGTCTGACGCCCCGTGTCCGGCACGGGCAAGGGGCGGGGCCGGCCGGACCGGCCCCGCTGAAGCCCGAGGCCTGACCAGCCGTACGCCCGATCCAGGGTGTACGGCCGCGAGGGCTGCCCGCGTACGGACGGGCGTACGGCGGGTGCCCGCGTACGGCGACCGCTCAGCGCGCGGCGGTACGGCGCCGCAGGACCTCGCCCGCGCCGCCGCCGGTGCGCAGGGCCACGGCGGGGAATTCGGCCACGGCGTCGCCGAGGCGCTCGGGCCGCGAGCCGGAGCCGGGATGCCGGCCGCCCCGGCCCTCGCCCAGCACCTGCCAGCCGCCGCGGGTCAGCGTGATGTACGCGCCGCAGCGCAGCCCGTGCAGGGTGCAGGCGTCGCGCAGCCCCCACATCCAGGCACCGTCCTCCTCGGTCCACCGCTCGTCGCCCTCGCGGCAGTACAGCAGCACCGCGGTCCGCACCGGGCTCCGGCGCCGCAGGTCGTGCGGGATGACCCGGCGCAGCGCGGCGAGCAGGGCGTTGCGGTACTCCCAGCCGTCGGCCGAGGCCGAGCGCTGCGCGAAGGAGGCGCTCGCGACGAGCCGCTCCTCGGGACCGAGCACGGCGATCATCGCGGTCGAGGGCACCGGGGCGTGCCGGGAGTGCAGTCCGCTGACGACCTCGCGCGGATTGCGCAGCAGGGGGACGCCCGCCGCCGACCATTCGGCGGGTTCCAGCAGTCTGCCGTGCCGGCTGGCGACGCCGGCCGCCGTGGTCAGTGACGACGTCGAAGGCGGGGCGAATCCGAAGGCCACGGTCCTCCCTTCGGGTACACGCCCGCGGACGGGCACAGCTGTCGTGCGGGCGCGCCGCGGCGAGGCCCGGAAGAGCGCCGTCGAGCCGAGCGGGGGCAGCCCAATTCTCGCGTGGCCCGTGAGCATGCGGCAACGAGCAATTGGCGCCGCCGACCGGAATTCGCCGGTATGCCGTTCATATCCTTGCCCCGTCACGCCGGAGATGACTCATCCGACCATGACCGAACCGCCCGTACCAGCGGAAACAGCCCTTCGGGGCAGGGTGGAGGCCCGGTGGAGCGGGTGTCCGACCCGTGGACGGTCCGCGACGATCTTCTCACCCTGGGTGAATTGGCCGATTGTCCGTGCCATCCGGTTGCATGGGGGCATGGACAACCTGGAGCTCCGCACCGAAGCCGATGCCATCCTCGCTGAGCTCGTCGGCGCGCCCGGGAGCGGGGCGCGGCTGCGGGAGGACCAGTGGCAGGCCGTGGCCGCCCTGGTGGAGGAGCGCCGACGGGCCCTGGTGGTACAGCGCACCGGCTGGGGCAAGTCGGCGGTGTACTTCGTCGCCACCGCGCTGCTGCGCCGGCGCGGCTCCGGCCCCACGGTGATCATCTCGCCGCTGCTGGCCCTGATGCGCAACCAGGTGGAGGCGGCGGCGCGGGCCGGCATCCAGGCGCGCACCATCAACTCGGCCAACCCGGAGGAGTGGGACGCCATCTACGGGGAGGTCGAGCGCGGCGAGACCGACGTGCTCCTCGTCAGCCCCGAACGCCTCAATTCCGTGGACTTCCGCGAGCAGGTGCTGCCCAAGCTGGCGGCGACGACCGGTCTGCTCGTGGTCGACGAGGCCCACTGCATCTCCGACTGGGGCCACGACTTCCGTCCCGACTACCGCCGGCTGCGGGCCATGCTCGCCGAGCTCGCCCCCGGCGTCCCGGTCCTGGCCACCACCGCGACCGCCAACGCCCGCGTCACCGCGGACGTGGCGGAGCAGCTGGGCACGGGGGCCGGCGAGGCCCTGGTGCTGCGCGGCCCGCTCGACCGGGAGAGCCTGCGCCTGGGCGTGGTCGAGCTGCCGGACGCGGCGCACCGGCTGGCCTGGCTCGCCGAGCACCTGGACGAGCTGCCCGGCTCGGGGATCATCTACACGCTGACGGTGGCCGCGGCCGAGGAGGCCGCCGCGTTCCTGCGCCAGCGCGGCTTCCCGGTGGCCTCGTACACGGGCAAGACGGAGAACGCCGACCGGCTGCAGGCCGAGGACGACCTCCAGGCCAACCGGGTCAAGGCGCTCGTCGCCACCTCGGCGCTGGGCATGGGCTTCGACAAGCCCGACCTGGGCTTCGTGATCCACCTCGGCTCGCCGTCCTCGCCGATCGCCTACTACCAGCAGGTCGGCCGCGCCGGGCGCGGGGTCGAGCACGCCGAGGTGCTGCTGCTGCCGGGCAAGGAGGACGAGGCCATCTGGCGGTACTTCGCCGACACCGCCTTCCCGCCCGAGGCCCAGGTACGGCAGACCCTGGCGGCCCTCGCCGACGCCGGGCGGCCGCTGTCCGTCCCCGCGCTGGAAGCGGCGGTGGAGCTGCGGCGCACCCGGCTGGAGACCATGCTCAAGGTGCTCGACGTCGACGGGGCCGTCAAGCGGGTCAAGGGCGGCTGGAGCTCCACCGGGAGGGAGTGGACGTACGACTCCGAGCGGTACGCCTGGGTCGCCCGCCAGCGCGCCGCCGAGCAGCAGGCCATGCGGGACTACGTGAGCACCTCCGGGTGCCGGATGGAGTTCCTGCGCCGCCAGCTGGACGACGAGGGCGCCGCCCCGTGCGGCCGGTGCGACAACTGCGCGGGTGCCTGGGCCGATTCCTCCGTGTCGGCGGAGACCCTGACCGGCGCGGCGAAGGAACTGGAGCGCCCGGGGGTCGAGGTGGAGCCCCGCCGGATGTGGCCCACCGGCATGGCCGCCCTGGGCGTCAGCCTCAAGGGACGCATCCCGGCCGGGGAGCAGTGCTCCACCGGCCGGGCGCTGGGCCGGCTCTCGGACATCGGCTGGGGCAACCGGCTGCGTCCGCTGCTCGCCGAGAACGCCCCCGACGGGCCGGTCCCCGACGACGTGCTGAACGCGGCGGTGGCCGTCCTCGCCGACTGGGCGCGCTCGCCGGGCGGCTGGGCCCCCGGTGTCCCGGACGCCTCCGCCCGGCCCGTGGGCGTCGTCGCCGTGCCCTCCCTGTCCCGCCCGCAGCTCGTGGGTTCCCTCGCGGAGGGGATCGCGCGCATCGGCCGCCTCCCGTACCTGGGCACCCTGACGTACACCGGGCCGGGCGGGGCGCACGCGGTGCGCCGCAGCAACTCCGCCCAGCGCCTGCGGGCCCTGTCCGGGGCCTTCGCCGTCTCCGGGGAACTGGCCGCCGCCCTGGCGCAGTCGCCGGGCCCCGTCCTCCTCGTGGACGACTACTCCGACTCCGGCTGGACCCTGGCGGTCGCCGCCCGCCTGATCCGGCAGGCGGGCGCCGGACAGGTCCTCCCGCTGATCCTGGCGACGGCCGGCTGAGCCCACCGGGAGGCGCGGAGTCCTGTACGCGGGCGCCCTGCGCCGCCGGCGTCCGGCGGCGCAGGGCGCCGGCGTCCGGCGAACTGCCGCCCCGATCTGATGCCCTGACACCATGTCAAGGGGCGTTCCCGGGCCTGTGGATGTTGAACGATCAAGAGTTATCCACAGGGCTTTCGGGATCTGATCGCCTGCGGGACCGTCGGGGCATGACGAACGACCGCGAATCACGCATCCCGTCCGACCGGCCCGCCATCAGCCCGTCCGGACCCGCCCTCGACCCCCGGATCACCCTGCGCAGCCCGGCCGAACTGGCCGACGCACTGCCCTACATGCTCGGCTTCCACCCGACCGACTCCCTCGTCATGGTCACCGTGCACGGCGAGGGCGGGCGCTTCGGCGGCCGGCTGCGCGTCGGCATCCCCGCGGCGCAGGCGGAGTGGGAGGACACCGCCCGGCAGGTCGCCGACTGCCTGGTGCGGGGCAGCGAGCGGCGCGATGCCAAGCCCGACGGCATCGTCGTCTTCCTCTGCCAGGACCCGGCACAGGGCGAGAGCGGCCAGCGGGTGATGACCCGGCTGCGGCCGCTGGCCCAGCGCATCCGGCTGGCGTGCGGGGCGCTCGACGTGCCGGTGATGGAGGCGCTGTGCATCTCAGGCGGCCGGTACTGGTCCTACTGCTGCCCCGACGAGCGGTGCTGCCCCGCCGAGGGCAGCCCGCTGGCCGCGACCGGCACCTCGGTGATGGCCGCGACGGCCACCTTCGCCGGACTCCAGGTCCGGGGGTCACTCCGGGAGATCGAGGGCCGGATGACACCGCTGCGCGGTGGTGCGGCGGCCGAGATGGAACGGGCTCTGGACCGGGCCGCCGCCGCCCTCGTGCCGAAGATCCTCGACGGGTCCACCCGGGAGGAGGTCGGCGCCGAGACGGTCACCCTGGCCCGGACCCTGATGCGGCGGATGACCCTCGCTCCGCCCGTCGAGGGCGGACCGGGAGCCGACGAGTGGGACGACGCGCTGCTCGGGCACGACGAGGCCGCCACCGTGATCCTCGGCCTCCAGGACCGCGAGATCCGGGACGTCGCCGCCGAGTGGATGGAGGGCGAGGAGGCGGCCCCCGCCCTGCGGCTGTGGCGGGCGCTGGCCCGTCGCTGCGTCGGGGCCTACGGAGAGCACGCGGCGGCCCCGCTCACCCTCGCCGGCTGGGTGTCGTGGTCCGCCGGGGACGAGCCGACGGCCCGGATCGCCCTCGGGCTGGCCCTGCGGGCCGATGCCGACTACCGCTTCGCCCAGCTGCTCCACCACGCCTGCAACGAGGGCATCGACCCCGAGGGGCTGCGGGCCTGCCTGCGGGAGGAGCGGCGGCGCCGGGAACCCCGGCGCAAGCGCGCGGCGGCCACGACCCGCCCTCCGGGCCGCCGGGAGGCGCAGCCCCGCCGGGAGCCCCGCCGTACCGCCGGGAGCGACCAGTGAGCCCGGACCGGGGCCCGGGCGCGGGTCGCGGCGCGGGGAGCTCCGCACGGCGGATCCTGGGCACCGCCGCGACCGCCCTGAGGCGCAGGCTCCGTCACCGGCACGGCCCAGTACGGGCGCAGCCGCCACCGGGGCCCGTGACCCGGGCGGGGGCGGGGGCGTTCAGCTGGAGGGCGGCGCGGGCCCGGCCGCGCCGCCGCCCAGCGAAACAGGCCGGAGCGCAGACAGCCCAGACAAGGCGACCCATGGCCCACTCCGTACCGCCCGCCCGCAGGACCGAGTTGCCGCCCGTGCACGGGGCCGTCATCTGCGTCGCCGCGCCCTGCCTGGTCATTTCGCCGGAGCACGGCCAGCTGACCGGGCGGGGGATCGACGGGATCTACCGCTCCGGGCGCCGGCTGCTCTCCCGCTGCGTGCTCCGCGTCGGAGGGCGGGATCCGGTCGCCGTCCAGGGGCGCAGCCTCGGCTCCGACCGGGCCTCCTTCACCGCGACCGTCCGCACCGGGGCGGAGGCCGGGCCCGATCCCGACATCGGCGTGGAGCGGATCCGGCACGCGGACGGCACCGAGCGGATCACCGTGCGCAGTTTCACCGCCCGGCCCCTGCGCCTGCCCGTGGAGCTGCTGCTCGGCACCGACTTGGCCGAGCTGGCCGCGGTGGCCGCCGGCCGGGCCGGGCCCGAACTGCCCGCCGGGGTGCACGCCGCCGGGCTGCGCTGGAGCAGCGGGGAGGCCCAGGCGGTCACCGCCGCAGACCCGGCCCCCGACGACGCGCTCGCCTCGGCGGGGCTGCTGCGCTGGCAGCTCGACCTGGGACCGGGCGAATCGCGCACCATCGAGCTGCGGACCACGCGGGACCGCGTTTCCCGCGCCCCGGCCGGGCAGGTGGCCAATCCGCTGGCCGCCGCCCGGGCCGAGGGGGACGACCCGCGGGTCGGGGCCTGGTTCCGCCGCAGCGTCGAGGACCTGGGAGCCCTGCTGATGCGGGATCCGCAGGAGCCCGGCGACGCCTTCCTCGCCGCCGGAGTGCCGTGGCGGCTCGGGCTGGCTCCGGCCGAGTCCCTCTGGGCGGCCAGGATGGCGCTCCCGCTCGGGACCGGGCTCGCGGCGGCCACGCTGCGCACCCTGGCCCGGACCCAGACCGGCGGGCGGGAGCCGGACGCCGGGAAGATCCCCGGGCCGCTGCGCGGGGCGGGGCCGCAGCTGCCGCCCGGGTGCACCGGCACGGAGGCGACCCTCGCCTTCCCGGCGGTGCTCGCCGAGGCCCGGCGCTGGGGGATGCCCGAGCAGGAGGTGGCCCGGCTCCTCCCGGCGGCCGAGCGGTGCCTGGACTGGATGCGCGGCGCCCTCGGGGCGGACGGCTTCCTGGCCGATCCCGACCCAGGGCCGCGCCGCTGCGAGACCCAGGCCCACGCCCACCGGGCCGCGCTGCTCGGGGCCGACCTGCTCGCCGCGTGCGGGCGGCCCGGCGCCGACGAATGGCGGGAGTGGGCGGCCGCACTGCGCAAGCGCTTCCGGGACGGGTTCTGGATCGACGGACCGGACGGCGGCCGGCCCGCCGCAGCACTGCACCCCGACGGGCGGCCGCTGCCCCGGCTGACGGGGGCCGCCGCCCACCTCCTCGACACCGGCCTGCTCGGTGGCGGCCTGCTCGCCCCCGGGCTGCTGGACCGGGTCCGCAGCGAGCAGCTCGCCCGCCTCCTCGGCGCCCCCGCCATGGATTCCGGCTGGGGGCTGCGGAGCATGGCCTCCCGGGAGCCGGGCCACAACCCCTTCGGCCACCGCTCCGGAGCGGTGCGGGCGCACGAGAGCGCCGTGGCGGTCGCCGGCCTCGCCCAGGCCGGCTTCGAGAAGGAGGCCGCAGGGGTGCTGCGGGGTCTGCTGGACGCCGCGGAGAGCTTCGGGTACCGGCTGCCGGAGATGTACGCCGCCGAGCAGCGCACAGCCGGCAGCGCCCCGCTCCCGCATCCGGCGGCCTGCCGCCCCGCCGCGGTGGCCGCCGCCGCCGGGGTGCACGCGCTGACCGCCCTCGCGGGGCTGCGTCCCGACGCCCCCGCGGGCACGGTCGCCGTCGTCCCGCTGCCCGGTGCCCCGCTCGGCGCCCTGCGCTTCTGTGACCTGCGGGTCTCGGGGGAACCGTTCGCCGTCCGCGTCAGCCGGCTCGGCCTCGGCATGGTGGAGGAGGCGGCCGATGCGCTGCAACTGGGCGGGTAGCCGGGCGGTCGCCGCCTCCGTGCTCACCAAAGCTCTGTTTATCGTCAGGCAGACGACTATGATCGCGGCATGTCGCCCTACGACCCGTCGGCCTATCCGCCCTTCGCTGTCACTGTCGACCTGGTCGTGCTCACCGTGCGACGTCACGCGCTCTGCGCGCTCGTCGTCCGGCGGGGTGAGCAGCCGTTCCAGGGACGCTGGGCCCTGCCCGGAGGCTTCGTCCGAGGGGACGAGGACCTGGCCGCGGCCGCGGCCCGCGAGCTCTCCGAGGAAACCGGCCTGTGCGCCCATGACCCGGCCGACCCCGGCGCGGACAACGGCGCCCACCTCGAACAGCTGGCCACGTACGGGGACCCGAAGCGCGATCCGCGCATGCGCGTCGTCAGCGTCGCGCATCTGGTCCTGGCTCCGGACCTGCCCGCGCCCCGGGCGGGCGGCGACGCCAACAGCGCGCGCTGGGCCCCCGTCGACGAACTGCTGGCCGCCTCGGACCAGGCGGCCTCGGGGCTCGCCTTCGACCACGCCCGGATCCTCGCCGACGGGGTGGAGCGGGCCCGCTCCAAGATCGAATACTCCTCGCTGGCCACGGCCTTCTGCCCGCCCGCGTTCACCGTCGGCGAGCTGCGCCGGGTCTACGAGGCCGTATGGGGCGTGGCCCTCGACCCGCGCAACTTCCACCGCAAGGTCACCGGGACCCCCGGGTTCCTGGTGCCGGCCGGGGGGACGACGACCCGTCAGGGCGGCAGGCCCGCCCAGCTGTTCCGGGCCGGCGGGGCGACGCTGCTCAACCCTCCGATGCTGCGGCCCGAAGTCTGACGCGTCGACACGGACGCGAGCGCGCCCCGGCTACCCAGAAAATCGGACATATCGCGTTATCTTGCTTGCGGTACTCACATTGCCGCAGAGCGGTCTCACCCCCCGCGAGAGAAGCGATGCTCCAGGCCATCGGACTCACCAGCACACCCCGTCGAGACCTCCCACCCCTGGTGGACGACCTCACCCTTGAGGCCCGCCCGGGAACCGTGACCGCCCTCCTCGGTGAGCCGGGATCGGGCAAGACCACCGCACTGCGGCTCATGCTCGAACTCGAACCGGGCCGCGGCGTCACCTACTTCCGCGGCCGGCCGCTGCACCGGATCCCGTATCCCGGCCGTGAGGTCGGGGTGCTGCTCGGCGACGTGCCCGGCAATCCGGCGCGGACCGTCCTGAGCCAGCTGCGGATGCTGTGCGCCGCCGCCGGGGTGCCGGCCTCCCGGGCCGACACCATGATGCAGGTCGTCGGCATCGCCGGCCTGCGCGACCAGCGGCTGGGCTCGCTCTCGCTCGGCATGGAGCGCCGGGTCGCGCTGGCCGCCGCCCTGCTCGCCGACCCGTGCACGCTGCTCCTCGACGAGCCCGCCGCCGGACTCCCGGCCCGTGAACGCGGCTGGCTCCACGGGCTCCTGCGCGAGCACGCCTCCCTCGGCGGCGCGGTCCTCTTCACCACCGCCGATGCCAAGGAGGCCGCCCGCAGCGCGGACCGGGTCGTCACCATCGAGGCGGGCCGGCTCGTCGCCGACCAGGACGCAGCCGAGTTCGCCCGGACCCGGCTGCGCCCGCGGGTCGCCGTACGCAGCCCGTACGCGGCCCGGCTGGCCGACGTACTCGGCCGGGAGGCCCGGGCCGCCCAGCGCGCGGTGGAGGTCGTCGAGGAGAGCGGCAGCCGGCTGTCGGTGTACGGCAGCAGCTGCGCGGAGGTGGGGGAGGCGGCGTTCCGGCACGGTGTGCTGGTCCACCAACTCGCCGACGAGACCGGGGACGCCGGCGCGCCCCCGCCCGCACCGCCGGTGCCGCAGGCGCGCACCGAGCCGGGCGCGGCCACCGCCGCCCGGGCGCACGCGATCGCCGCCACCGCCGCGGCCCGCAGCATGCGGCCGGCCTCCACCGTGCGCCGGGTGGGCGGACCGCTGCGGCCGCTGCGCTACGAGCTGTGCCGGGTCTTCGGTACCGCCACGCCGCTGCTCGTCGCGGCCGTCGTCGTCGTCCTCTCCGCCGTCACCGCCCTGGTCCTGGCCCGGGCCGGCGGCACCGCGCAGAACCGGCTGCTCGCCGCCTGGCCGCAGGTGCTGCCCCTGCCCCCCGCCGCCCTCGGCGCCGGACTGCTGGGCGCCCTCGCCTTCGGCGAGGAGTACCGCTACCCCGCGCTCGCCGCCGACCGGGGCACCGTGCCGCGCCGCCTGGGCCTGCTCGCCGCCAAACTGGCGGTCAGCGCCGCCCTCGCCCTGACCTTCGGCGCCCTCGCGGTCACCGCCGACGCCGCCGCGCTGAAGCTCGTCTTCGACCGCGGCCCGCTGCGCGCCCCCGGGGAGTGGCTCGCCCCGGCCGCGAGTTGGGCCGGGCTGCTCGTCGGCTGCGCCTGGGCCGGCGTGCTGGCCTCCGGCGTCTTCCGGTCGGCGGTCGCGGGCCTGGCCGCCGTGCTCGCCGTACCGGTCATCGTCGTACCGCTCGTACGCAAGGCGCTGGACGGGCCCTCCGCGTACGCGGCGAACGGGCTCGCGGCCCGGCTGCGCGGGCTGGCCTGGGCGCAGTGGCCCCCGGAGGCGGACCGCCTGGTCCTGGGCGCCCTGCGGGTGATGGCCCAACCCGTCGGGACGGCTCTGCTGTTGTCGCTGATGGTCCTGTTGTGCGCCTATGGGTTCACAGGACTGCGCAGCCGCGTCCGTTGGTAAAGGACCGTTGGTGATCGTTGCGGTGCCGCAGAAGGTCCGAAGGGGACCGGTCCCGTTCGCATCACCTGAACCGGACCGCAACTCCCCGCAAAGAGCCCGGTTCTTTACGATAAGTCGTCAATTGCGTAGGTGGCACCGATCACCCTTTCGTGTGCTTTTCACCAAAGACCTCAAGGGTCATCCGGGCACGGCCGACAAAGGATTCGTGAGTACCCTTGCGCACACCATGATGACCGCCGCCCGCCATGCCGACTCCGGCCTCGCCGGCCCGGGCGAACTCGACCGCTACCCCTACGCGGAGGCCTCCGGGACCGACCGCGTCGCAGCGCCCCACTGGGACGGCGCCGACGTCGAGTTGAGCCGGGTCGGCCGCCGCGCGGCAGGCAGCCGCGGCCGCGGACTGCACGGCCAACTCGTCCAGCAGCTCGGCCAGATGATCGTCTCCGGCGACCTCGGCGCAGACCGTCCCCTGGTCCCCGAGGAGATCGGCCAGCGCTTCGAGGTCTCCCGCACGGTGGTCCGCGAATCGCTGCGCGTGCTGGAGGCCAAGGGCCTCGTCAGCGCCCGCCCCAACGTCGGCACCCGCGTCCGGCCGGTCGCCGACTGGAACCTCCTCGACCCCGACATCATCGAGTGGCGCGCCTTCGGCCCCCAGCGCGACGACCAGCGCCGCGAGCTCAACGAGCTCCGCTGGACCATCGAGCCCCTCGCCGCCCGCCTCGCGGCCGGCCACGGGCGCCCGGACATCCAGCAGCGCCTCGCCGACATGGTCGAGATCATGGGCCACGCCCTCGGCCAGGGCGACGCGATCACCTTCGCGCGCGCCGACAACGAGTTCCACGCCCTGCTCATCCAGGTCGCGAGCAACCGCATGCTGGAGCACCTCTCGGGCATCGTCTCCTCCGCGCTCCAGGTCTCCGGCAGCCCCATCACCGCCTGCGACCGTCCGAGCGAGACCTGCGTCGCGCACCACGCCCGCATCGTCGAGGCCCTCGCCGCCGGCGACGCGACGGGTGCCGAGAACGCCATGCGCCAGCTGCTGACGGTGCACCCGGAGGTCGAGCGCGTGGTCCCCGCCCCGCGCGAGCACTGACGCGCGGACGGGCGGCGGGGCGGGCGCCGGGGCGGTCGGGCGGCCGGGGTGTGACTCGGGCCACGAAGATTGGGCGTAACACTCCGCGAGGTCGAGCGATGACCTAGAGAGGTGATGGCCGACGGAGGGAAGACAGCAGCCCTTGCGGGTGCTGTGCAGCTCCCCGGCCCCTGCCCGCGCCCCCGGCCCATCCCCAGTCGGTGGTCGTCGGCTCCGGTCCAGCACCATCCGGCCGGGGTCGGAAGCCGTTTCCATCGTTCCGAGAGGTTGTTCGTGTCGGCCAGCACATCCCGTACGCTCCCGCCGGAGATCGCCGATTCCGAGTCTGTGATGGCGCTCATCGAGCGGGGCAAGGCCGAGGGGCAGATCGCCGGCGATGACGTGCGTCGGGCCTTCGAGGCTGACCAGATTCCTGCGACCCAGTGGAAGAATGTTCTGCGCAGCCTCAACCAGATCCTCGAGGAAGAGGGTGTGACGCTGATGGTCAGTGCCGCGGAGTCGCCCAAGCGCACCACCCGCAAGAGCGTCGCAGCGAAGACCCCGGCCAAGCGGACGGCCACGAAGACCGTCGCGGCGAAGACGACGGCTGCGCGGACCGTCGCAGCCGCGGCACCCGCGGCCGAAACGGTGGATCCGGAGCCCGTGGACGCTCCCGCGGAGGAGCCCGGAACCGAGCCCGCCGCGAAGAAGACCGCGGCGAAGAAGACGGCGGCCAAGAAGGCGGCTCCCGCCAAGAAGACGGCCGCGAAGAAGACGGCCGCGAAGAAGACCGCCGCCAAGAAGGACGCCGACGAGGCCGGCGAGGAGGAGTCCCCCGAGGAGGGCCCCGGCGCGGTCAAGGCGGAAGCCGAGGAGGAAGAGGACGGCGGCGAGAGCAAGGGCTTCGTCATCTCCGACGACGAGGACGACGCCCCGGCCCAGCAGGTCGCCGTGGCCGGCGCCACCGCCGACCCGGTCAAGGACTACCTCAAGCAGATCGGCAAGGTCCCCCTCCTCAACGCCGAGCAGGAGGTCGAGCTCGCCAAGCGCATCGAAGCGGGCCTGTTCGCCGAGGACAAGCTGGCCAACTCCGACAAGCTGGCGCCCAAGCTCAAGCGCGAGCTGGAGATCATCGCCGAGGACGGCCGCCGCGCCAAGAACCACCTGCTGGAGGCCAACCTCCGCCTCGTGGTCTCCCTGGCCAAGCGCTACACCGGCCGCGGCATGCTCTTCCTGGACCTGATCCAGGAGGGCAACCTGGGCCTGATCCGTGCGGTCGAGAAGTTCGACTACACCAAGGGCTACAAGTTCTCTACGTACGCGACCTGGTGGATCCGCCAGGCGATCACGCGCGCCATGGCCGACCAGGCCCGCACCATCCGCATTCCGGTGCACATGGTCGAGGTCATCAACAAGCTGGCGCGCGTCCAGCGCCAGATGCTCCAGGACCTGGGCCGCGAGCCCACCCCGGAGGAGCTGGCCAAGGAACTCGACATGACCCCCGAGAAGGTCATCGAGGTCCAGAAGTACGGCCGCGAGCCCATCTCCCTGCACACCCCGCTCGGTGAGGACGGCGACAGCGAGTTCGGCGACCTCATCGAGGACTCCGAGGCGGTCGTCCCGGCCGACGCCGTCAGCTTCACGCTCCTCCAGGAGCAGCTGCACTCGGTGCTCGACACCCTCAGCGAGCGCGAGGCCGGCGTGGTCTCGATGCGCTTCGGCCTCACCGACGGCCAGCCGAAGACCCTCGACGAGATCGGAAAGGTCTACGGCGTCACGCGCGAGCGGATCCGTCAGATCGAGTCCAAGACGATGTCGAAGCTGCGTCACCCGTCCCGCTCCCAGGTCCTGCGCGACTACCTGGACTGACAGCCGGACCTGCCGGGCCGCGCAAGGCCGGGCCGGGGCCGTACGGAGGTGGCCGTGCGCGGGTGCGCACGGCCACTTGGCGTCCCACTCTGGGTGGAGTCATGCACACTCAGAGTCAGGAGGCCTCATGCGTCGTCCCATTTCCCGTGCTCTGGCGGGCGCGCTGACCCTGGTGGCGGGGGCGGCCGCGGCGCCGCTGGCCCAGGCGCCGCACGCAGCCGCGGACAGTGTGGTGATCGGCGGGAAGCCGGTGAAGGCGGCCGACAGCCCGTGGGTGGTGGCCCTCGCCAGCCGTGACCGGTTCGGGGGTACGCGCGGCGGCCAGTTCTGCGGGGGCGTCATCGTGGGCCCGACCAAGGTGCTGACCGCGGCGCACTGCCTGGGCCGCCAGGTGCTGGGCGGCCCCGTCGAGTCCGTCCGCGATTTCCGGGTGATCACCGGGCGGACCGAACTGCGCGCGGCCGAGGGCCGTGAGATCCCGGTCCGCTCGGCCCGGGTGAACCCGGGGTACGACGCCCGCAGCAATGCCGGGGACCTGGCCGTACTGGAGCTGGCCGAGGCCGTGCCCGCCCACTACGTGCTCCCCATGGCCGGGGCGGGGCATCCCGGCTACGCCGCGGGCGGCGAGGCGGCGGTGTACGGCTGGGGCGATACGAGCGGATTCGGCGACTACGCGTACGCGCTGCGCGCCGCGCGCGTGACGGTGCTGTCGGACGAGGTCTGCCGGCAGGCCTACCCCGGCGACGCCGACGGGCAGTACCGGCCCGACTCCATGGTGTGCGCGGGGCACCGCGACGGCGGGCGGGACGCCTGTCAGGGGGACAGCGGGGGCCCGCTGGTCGCCCAGGGCAAGCTCATCGGGCTCGTGTCCTGGGGGCGGGGGTGCGGACGCCCCGACAGTCCGGGGGTGTACACGAAGATCGCGCCGTTCACCGGCTTCGTGACGGCCTCGGAGACGGCCCCGCGGCGAAGCGACGGCCACGACATCGCGTGGGGTGGCCAAAGGGGCTCTGCAGCGGCAGCACGGCCCGTACAGGGGCATGCGGCCGGGGAGGCCCGGGGTTCCGCCGGTGCGCCCGGCGGAGGGCTCCGGCCCGGGGGCCGCTAGCCGCGCCCGACGGAGCGTCGCCGTGCGGCGCCGAAACGTGAGGACGGGCGGCACCCCTGGGTCTCAGGGGTGCCGCCCGTCGACCGGCCTGGCCGGTCCTGGCTCGTCGGATGCGAGGTATAGGCCTGTGTCAGCGGTCCTCGGTGTCGGCATTGGCCGTCGGAGCGGACGTGAGCCGCTCGGTCTCATCCTGTATATCCGCGGCGATCTTCTTGAGTTCCGGCTCGAACTTACGCCCGTGGTGGGCGCAGAACAGCAGTTCACCGCCGCTCAGCAGGACGACGCGCAGATATGCCTGGGCGCCGCAACGGTCGCATCGGTCAGCGGCCGTCAGCGGGGTCGCGGGTGTCAGAACAGTAGTCACGTCGCCTCTTCTCTAGCTCGACGAGCTGTCGTACCAGGGTCAACATCCAACCAGGCCGAAAACGTTCCCGCTCGCGGCTTTTCCTCGAAACTTCCTTCCGAAGCTGGCCGGCTGCTGCCGGTTGGCGGCGAAGGAGCCGTATTGCGTTGCTTTACGGTTTCGCGTTGTCAGTCGTTCGCTTGTTGCAGTTCCGTCCTGCCCGGCTGAGTGCCGGTTGTTCATGAGGACGTGCCCGAACCCTAAATGGTTCATGCCTGGAAGGGAACGTGATGTTTGCTTCACCCGGCCGGGGGATCGAACACCCGTGCGGTCCTGCACTAGGCTGATGAAGGCACGAGGGTGGCGTTGCATCGGCTCTACCAGGCCTCGGTACCCTTCGACGGGCAACCGAGCCACCCTGTGCCCGCCAGGGCCAGAAAAAGAAATTCAGCGAGGAGCGAACTGCGTGACCGCCGACACGTCCGTGCCTTCCAGCGCGCTGCTGACCGGAGCAGACCGGGACGGCTCCAACTACACCGCGCGGCACCTGCTCGTCCTCGAAGGTCTTGAGGCCGTCCGCAAGCGCCCCGGCATGTATATCGGGTCCACCGACTCCCGAGGGCTCATGCACTGCCTCTGGGAGATCATCGACAACGCCGTGGACGAGGCCCTCGGCGGCTACTGCGACCACATCGAGGTGATCCTCCACGAGGACGCCTCGGTCGAGGTCCGTGACAACGGCCGCGGCATCCCCGTCGACGTCGAGCCCAAGACGGGGCTCTCCGGCGTCGAAGTCGTCATGACCAAGCTGCACGCGGGCGGCAAGTTCGGCGGCGGCTCGTACGCCGCCTCCGGCGGTCTGCACGGCGTAGGCGCCTCCGTGGTCAACGCCCTCTCCGCCCGTCTGGACGTGGAGGTGGACCGCAACAGCTCCACCCACGCGATCAGCTTCCGCCGCGGCGTCCCCGGCATGTTCACCGAGCAGGGCCCCGAGAGCCCGTTCGACCCCGCCAACGGCCTGCGCAAGGTCAAGCGCACCGCCAAGGGCAAGACCGGCACCCGGATCCGCTACTGGGCCGACCGCCAGATCTTCCTCAAGGACGCGAAGCTCTCCCTGGAGACGCTCTACCAGCGCGCCCGCCAGACCGCCTTCCTCGTCCCCGGCCTGACCATCGTCGTCCGCGACGAGCGCGCCATCGACGGCGCCGGCAAGACGGAGGAGACCTTCCGCTTCGACGGGGGCATCAGCGAGTTCTGCGACTATCTCGCCCAGGACAAGGCCGTCTGCGACGTGCTGCGCCTGAGCGGCCAGGGCACCTTCAAGGAGACCGTCCCGGTCCTCGACGACCGCGGCCACATGACCCCCACCGAGGTCACCCGCGAGCTCGGCGTCGACATCGCCCTGCGCTGGGGCACCGGGTACGAGACGCAGGTCAAGTCCTTCGTCAACATCATCGCCACGCCCAAGGGCGGCACCCACATCACCGGCTTCGAGCGCTCGGTCGCCAAGACGGTGAACGAGGTGCTGCGCTCGGCGAAGCTGCTGCGCGTCGCCGAGGACGACGTGGTCAAGGACGACGCGATGGAGGGCATGACGGCGGTCGTCACCGTCCGGCTGGCCGAGCCGCAGTTCGAGGGCCAGACCAAGGAGGTGCTCGGCACCTCGGCGGCCGCCCGCATCGTCGCGGCCGTGGTCGCCAAGGAGCTCAAGGCCTTCCTGACCAGCACGAAGCGTGACGACAAGCAGCAGGCCCGCGCCGTGATGGAGAAGATCGTCGCGGCCGCCCGCACCCGGATCGCCGCCCGCCAGCACAAGGAGGCGCAGCGCCGCAAGACCGCGCTGGAGACCTCCTCGCTGCCCGCGAAGCTGGCCGACTGCCGCAGCGACGACGTGGAGCGCAGCGAGCTCTTCATCGTCGAGGGGGACTCCGCCCTCGGTACGGCCAAGCTGGCACGGAACTCGGAATTCCAGGCGCTCCTGCCGATCCGAGGCAAGATCCTCAATGTCCAGAAGTCGTCGGTCTCGGACATGCTCAAGAACGCCGAATGCGGTGCGATCATCCAGGTCATAGGAGCCGGCTCGGGCCGGACCTTCGACATCGACGCCGCGCGCTACGGAAAGATCGTCCTGCTCGTCGACGCCGATGTCGACGGCGCGCACATCCGCTGCCTGCTGCTCACGCTCTTCCAGCGGTACATGCGCCCGATGGTCGAGGCGGGCCGGGTGTTCGCCGCGGTCCCGCCGCTGCACCGGATCGAGCTCGTCCAGCCCAAGAAGGGCCAGGACAAGTACGTCTACACGTATTCGGACAACGAGCTGCGCCAGACCCTGCTCGAATTCCAGCGCAAGAACGTCCGGTACAAGGATTCGATCCAGCGCTACAAGGGTCTCGGCGAGATGGACGCGGACCAGCTGGCGGAGACCACCATGGACCCCCGCCACCGCACGCTGCGCCGCATCAACATCGGCGACCTGGACTCCGCCGAGCAGGTCTTCGACCTGCTGATGGGCAACGAGGTGGCGCCGCGCAAGGAGTTCATCACCAGCTCCGCGGCCACCTTGGACCGTTCGCGCATCGACGCCTGACCGGCGCACACCGGCACCACGGCACACCGGTGCTCTTCACTCCATCACCTGTTGGAGTGAAGAGCACCGGGACACCAGTCCGGAAAACGTCCATACCGCACATCCTTGTGGGCACGCGGCCAATGCGGCAGCGGACAAGGAGAGTTCGGTGGACAAGCACGAAGGTCCCGATGCCGGAACGATCCGGCTCGACGACCCCTGGTACGACGCGCTCGCCGTCGGCTGGGGGGAGGGCGAGGGCGGGGAACCGCCGCCCCCGCGTCCGGCCGCCGGCGGCCGGGCCGCGCCCGGGGCGTCCGACATCTACCTCGAAGTGCAGCGCAGCGCCGCCTTCCAGGAGGTCCGCAGCCGGTACCGCGGGTTCGTCGTCCCCGCGACCGCCGGATTCCTCCTCTGGTACGTCGCCTACGTGATCGCGGCGACCATGGCGCCAGGCCTCATGGCCCGCCCCGTGTTCGGGGCCGTCAACGTGGCCCTGCTGGCGGGTCTCGGCCAGTTCCTCAGCACCTTCCTGCTGACCTGGGCGTACTCCCGGCACGCGCGGCTGCGCCGGGACCGGGCCGCGCTCGACCTGCGCTGGACGGTCTTCGAGCAGGAGCGCGACCAGGAGCGCAGCCGCAACCGGAACCAGAGCCGGGGGGACGGCCGGTGACCACCGAACACCAGACGCTCGCGCTGATCCTGTTCAGCCTCTTCATCGCGGTCACCCTGGGCATCACCACCTGGGTCAGCCGCAACCGGCACGGCTCGGCCGAGGAGTTCTACGCCGGCGGGAGGCTCTTCTCCCCGATGGAGAACGGTTTCGCCATCGCCGGCGACTACATGTCCGCCGCCTCCTTCCTCGGCATCTCCGGCCTGATCGCCCTCTTCGGCTACGACGGCCTGCTGTATTCGGTGGGCTTCCTCGTCGCCTGGCTCGTCGTGCTCTTCCTCGTCGCCGAACTGGTCCGCAACTGCGGACGCTTCACCCTCGCCGACGTGGTCGCGGCCCGGATGAGCGAGCGGCCCGTACGGATCGCCGCCGGGGCCTCGTCCGTCACCGTCTCGGTGCTGTACCTCGTCGCGCAGATGGTCGGCGCGGGCAGCCTGGTCGGCCTGCTGCTCGGCGATTCGGGCACTGTGGCCCGGACGCTGACCGTGATCGGGGTCGGCGCGCTGATGGTGGTCTACGTGTCCTTCGGCGGCATGCGGGCCACCACCTGGATCCAGATCGTGAAGGCCGTGCTGCTCATGGGCGGGGCCATCACCCTCACCGTGCTCGTACTGCTGCGCTTCCACGGGGACTTCGACCAGCTGCTCACCAGCGCCGCCGACCGCAGCGGGCACGGGCGGCGCTTCCTGAGCCCGGGGCTCAAGTACGGCGCCGACTGGACGTCGCGCTTCGACTTCATGAGCCTCGGCCTCGCGCTGGTCCTCGGGACGGCCGGGCTGCCGCACATCCTCTCGCGCTTCTACACGGTGCCGACGGCGCGGGCGGCGCGCAGGTCGGTGGTGTGGGCGATCGCGCTGATCGGCGGCTTCTACCTGATGACCATCGTGCTCGGGTTCGGCGCGGCCGCGCTGGTGGGCCCGGACGAGGTGCGGGCCTCCAACGCCTCCGGGAACACGGCGGTTCCGCTGCTCGCGGCCTTCCTGGGCGGCGGGGCCGGGACGACCGGGGGAGCGGTGCTGTTCGCGTTCGTGGCGGCCATCGCCTTCGCCACGATCCTGGCCGTGGTCGCGGGGATCACGCTGGCCTCCTCGGCCTCGGTGGCGCACGACCTCTACGCCTCGCTCAAGCGCCGCCACGCGCGCCAGCGCAGCGAGGTCGCGGTCGCCAGGGTCGCGGCCGTCGGGATCGGGGCGGTGGCGATCGCCCTGGGGCTGCTCGCCCAGGACCTGAACGTGGCCTTCCTGGTGGGGCTGGCCTTCGCGGTGGCGGCCTCGGCAAATCTGCCGGTGCTGCTGTACTCGCTGTTCTGGCGGGGTTTCACCACGCGGGGTGCTGTCTGGTCGGTGTACGGGGGACTGGTTCCGGCGGTGGTGCTGGTCGTTCTGTCGCCGGTGGTCTCGGGCAGCCCGGAATCCCTCTTCCCCGCCGTCAGCTTCCAGTTCTTCCCGCTGCAGAACCCGGGCCTGGTCTCGATCCCGCTGGGCTTCCTGGCGGGATGGCTGGGGACGGTCACCTCGGCCGAGGAGCCGGTCGAGGCGAAGTACGCGGAGACGGAGGTCCGTTCGCTGACCGGGGCCGGGGCCGTCTGAGCACGGCCCCCCATCCGGCCCGCCCGGTCACGCGCCCTCGGACGGGAGCCAGGAGTAGCGGTGTTCGGGGCGGCCCGTCTCGCCGTAGCGCAGGGCCAGGGTGACCCGGCCGGTGCGCTCCAGGAGCTTCAGGTAGCGCTGGGCGGTCTGGCGGCTGATGCCGGCGCGGTCGGCGATCAGCTGGGTGGAGAGGGGGCCCTCGGCGGAGCGCAGGACCTGGCGGACCAGTTCGGCGGTGGTGGCGGAGTGGCCCTTGGGCAGCTCGTTGGGGGAGCCGGCGGCGGCGAGGGCGCCGAAGATCCGGTCCACCTCGGCCTGTTCGGCCTCGCCGCCCGTCTCCAGGGTGCGGCGCAGGGACCCGTACGCCTCCAGGCGGGTGCGCAGACCCGCGAAGGTGAAGGGTTTGACGAGGTACTGGAGAGCGCCGAGGCGCATGGCGTTCTGGACGGTGGCCAGGTCCCGGGCGGCCGTGACCATGATCACGTCGGTGCGATGGCCGAGCTGGCGCAGTCGGCGGACCAGGTCCAGGCCGTTCTCGTCCGGGAGGTAGTGGTCGAGGAGGACCAGGTCCACGGGGTGGGTGTCGAGACGGGCCAGGGCCTCGGCCGCCGAATGGGCCTGGGCGACGACGCGGAAGCCGGGAACCTTGGCCACGTAGGCCGCGTTGATCCGGGCCACACGCATGTCGTCGTCGACGACCAATACGTGGATATCGCGGATGTCGTGGATGCCGGGGATCGGGGTCTCTTTCATCGCAGGGCCTCCGGGAGTACGACGGAGAACTCCGTCCCTCCGTCCGCTGCCTCGCCGGCCCGGGCCGTGCCGCCCTGACGCTCGGCGAGGCGGCGTACGAGCGCGAGACCGAGCCCGCGCTCGCGGTGGGCCTTGGGCTGTTTGGTCGACCAGCCCTCCGTGAAGATCTCCTCCCGGCGGGCGGCCGGGACGCCGGGGCCGCTGTCGCGTACCCGGAGGATCGCCGTCCGGCCTTCGGCGCGCAGCTCGACCTCGACCAGGGGGGCGGGGGAGCCGGCGGCCGCGTCCAGGGCGTTGTCCACCAGGTTGCCCGTGATCGTGACCAGCCCGCCTGGATCGACGAGGCCGTCGGGCAGGAAGGTGGCGTCGGCGAGCCGCAGCGGCACGCCGCGTTCGGCCGCGACGGTCGCCTTGCCCACCAGGAGGGCCGCCAGCAGGGGGTCGTGGACCTTCTCGGTGACCTGTTCCGCGGTGCTGCGGTGCACGCCGACGACCTCGGTGACGAACTCCACCGCCTCCTCGTGCAGGCCCAGCTCCAGCAGGCCGAGGAGGGTGTGGAGGCGGTTGGCGTGTTCGTGGTCCTGCGCGCGCAGCGCGTCGATCAGGCCCTTGGTGGAGTCGAGCTCGCGGCCGAGGTGCTCCAGCTCGGTGCGGTCGCGCAGGGTGGCGACGGCGCCGCCGTCCTCGGTGGGCATCCGGTTGGCGACCAGTACCCGGGGGCCCTGGACGGCCAGCAGGTCGCGGCCGGTGACGCGGCCGGCGAGGACGTCGGTGGTGCGGCCGGCGCCCAGTACGTCGTCCAGCGGGCGCCCGGCGACGGTGGCGGCCGTGCCGGGAGCCAGGCCCAGCAGCCGGGCGGCCTCGTCGTTGACCAGCCGGACCCGGCCGTCGCGGTCGAGGGCGATCACGCCCTCGCGGATGGAGTGCAGCATCGCCTCGCGCTCCGCGAGCAGTCCGGCGATATCGGAGAAGGCCAGGTCGCGGGTCTGCCGCTGGATCCGGCGGGACAGCAGGTAGGCGGCGAGCGCACCGGCCGCGAGGGCGCCGCCCGCGTAGGCGAGCAGGCCCGGGATGGCGCCGAGCAGCCGGTCGTGGACGCTGTCGTAGGCGATGCCGACGGAGACGGCACCGACGATCTCCCCGTCGGCGGCGATGAGCGGGACCTTGCCGCGCGCGGAGCGGCCGAGCGTGCCTTCGTCGATCTCCATCACCTCGCGGCCCGCCAGGGCCTCGCTCGGGTCGGTGGAGACGGGCAGTCCGATCCGGTCGGTGCCGGGGTGCGAGCGGCGGATGCCGTCCAGATCCATGACGACCACGTACTCGGCGCCCGTGGCCCGGCGGATCCGCTCGGCCGCGGCCTGGACCGGGCTGTCGGCGCTGGGGCCGGAGTCGAGGAGGTCGGCGGCCAGCGAGGGGTCCGCCGCCGCGCTCTGGGCGATGGCCAGGGCACGGCGCATGGCCTGGTCGTCGAGCTGCGCGCCGAGCGGGGCCAGGAACAGCCCGGTGGCGAGCACGACGACCCCGGCGGCGATGGCCAGCTGGGTCAGCAGGATCTGCGAGACGGCCCGTCTGGGCAGCCCGAGGCGCCGAGCGCTCATGTGGAGGAACCGCATGACCAGCAACGGTAGGTCGCCTTCGGCCGAAGCGGAATTTCCCATGTGCACGCAAATGGCTTGCGTTATTTGCGGCCAGCTTGCGCAAGCGATGACGGCATAAAAGTGCGGTCAGAGCTGTAGACGACTCGGCAAAGCTCTGCAACTCTCGCACGGCACGACGCAAATTCCTATCTCACCTGGTTCAGAAAACTCATGCCGAGGGACGAGGACATATGAGAAGGCTCCACTGGAGAGGAAGGGCGCTGGCCGCCCTGACCGCCACGGCCCTGCTGATGCTGGGATGGCCGGCCCTGACCGCCGAGGCCGCCGGCGGCCCGAGCATCGCGGCGGGCCGCCCCGCCGCGGCGAGCAGCAGCAACGGCGCCTACACGGCCGCCAACGCCACCGACGGCAACCAGTCCACCTACTGGGAGAGCGCCGGCGGCGCCTTCCCGCAATGGGTGCAGACCGATCTCGGCGCCACCACGCGCGTCGACCAGGTCGTGCTCAAGCTGCCCGCGGCCTGGGAGAGCCGCAACGAGACCCTGTCCGTCCAGGGCAGCGCCGACGGCACCGCCTTCACCACCCTGGTGAGCTCGGCGACGTACACCTTCGGCCAGGGCAGCGGGAACACCGTCACCATCACCTTCCCGGCCGCCCAGACCCGGTACGTCCGCATCGACATCACCGCGAACACCGGCTGGCAGGCGGCCCAGCTCTCCGAGCTGGAGGTCCGCGCCGCCGGTGAGTCCTCGGCCAACCTGGCCCTCGGCAAGACCCTGACCGCCAGCAGCAGCACGCAGACCTACCTCCCGCCCAACGCCAACGACGGCAGCCCGGCCAGCTACTGGGAGAGCGCCAACAACGCCCTGCCCCAGTGGCTCCAGGCCGACCTCGGCGCCTCCGTCCGGGTGGACCGCGTGGTGCTGCGCCTGCCCGAGGGCTGGGGCGCCCGCACCCAGACCCTGAAACTCCAGGGCAGCACCAACGGCACCGACTTCACCGACCTGACCGCGTCCAAGGCGTACGCGTTCGACCCGGCGAGCGCCAACACCGTGACCGTCACCTTCGACGCCACCACCACCCGCCACCTGCGGGTCCTGATCTCGGCCAACTCCGTACAGCCCGGCGGGCAGATATCCGAGCTGGAGATCTACGGCCCGCAGACCGGGGACACCCAGCCCCCGACGGCGCCCACCCAGCTCGCCTACACCGAGCCCGCCACCGGCCAGATCAAGCTCACGTGGAAGGCCGCCACCGACAACACGGCCGTCACCGGATACGACGTGTACGCGAACGACCAGCTGCGCACCAGCGTGGCCGGCGACGTCACCACCTACACCGACACCCAGCCCACCGGTACGAGCGTCACCTACCGGGTCCGGGCCAGGGACGCGGCCGGCAACCAGTCGCCCGACAGCAACAGCGTCACCCGCGCCGCCGGCACCGGGGACACCCAGGCACCCACCGCCCCCGGCGCACTGACCTTCACCGAGCCGGCCGCGGGCCAGGTCAAGCTGGCCTGGCAGGCCTCCTCCGACAACGTCGGCGTCACCGGCTACGAGGTGTACGCGAACAACGTGCTGCGCACGACGGTCGCCGGCACCGCCACCACGTACACCGACACCCAGCCGGCCGACGCCACCGTCAGCTACTTCGTCCGGGCCAAGGACGCGGCGGGCAACCGCTCCGGCGACAGCAACACGGTGACCCGCAACGGCACCGGAGGCGGCGGCTCCAACCTGGCCGTCGGCAAGCCGATCACCGGCTCCTCCGTGATCCACACCTTCGTCGCGGAGAATGCCAACGACAACAGCACCTCCACCTACTGGGAGGGCGCGGCCGGCGCCTACCCGAGCACCCTCACGGTCAAGCTCGGCGCCAACGCCGACGTCGACCGCCTGGTCCTCAAGCTCAACCCGGACAGCAGCTGGGGCGCCCGTACCCAGAACATCCAGGTCCTGGGCCGGGAGCAGAGCGCCCAGGGCGCCACGAACCTGGTCGCGGCCAAGGACTACGCCTTCGACCCGGCGTCCGGAGCCAACACGGTCACCATCCCGGTGCGCGCCCGCGTCGCGGACGTACAGCTCCGCTTCACCTCCAACACCGGGGCCTCCAACGGCCAGATCGCCGAGTTCCAGGTCATCGGCGTCCCCGCGCCCAACCCCGATCTGGAGGTCACCGGGCTGAGCGCGAGCCCCGCGGCCCCGGTCGAATCCGACTCCGTCACGCTCTCCGCCACCGTCAGGAACAGCGGCCCGGCCCCGGCCGCCGCCACCGCCGTCACCTTCAAGCTCGGCGGCAGCCCGGTGGGTACGGCGAACGTGCCCGCCCTCGCCGCCGGAGCCACGGCCACCGTCACCGCCGGCATCGGGGCGCGCGACGCCGGCACCTATCCGCTGAGCGCGGTCGTCGACGAGGCGAACACGGTCATCGAGCAGAACGACACCAACAACTCCTTCACCGGCTCACCGCTGGTGGTCCGGCCGGTCGACAGCTCCGACCTGGTCGCCTCCGCCGTCAGCTGGTCACCGAGCGCCCCCTCCGCCGGCCAGCCGGTCGCGTTCACCGTCACCGTCCGCAACCAAGGCACCATCGCGGCCGCCTCCGGTACGCACGGGGTCACCCTCGTCCTCCAGGACGCGGGCGGCGCCACCGTCCGTACGCTGACCGGCTCCTTCAACGGCGCCCTGGCCCCCGGCGCCTCGACCGCCCCGATCTCCCTCGGCAGCTGGCCGGCGGCGAACGGCAAGTACACGGTCAAGGTGGTCCTCGCCGACGACGCCAACGAACTGCCGGTCAAGCGCGCGAACAACACCTCGACCAAACCTTTCTTCGTCGGCCGCGGGGCGAACATGCCCTACGACATGTACGAGGCGGAGGACGCGGCGGTCGGCGGCGGAGCCACCGTCGTCGGCCCCAACCGCACCATCGGAGACATCGCGGGTGAGGCCTCCGGCCGCAAGGCCGTCAACCTCGACGCGACCGGCGAGTACGTCGAGTTCACCACCCGCGCTGCCACCAACACCCTGGTCACCCGCTTCTCCATCCCGGACGCCCCGGGCGGCGGTGGCATCGACTCCACGATCGACGTCTACGTCAACGGCGTCTTCAAGAAGGCCCTGCCGCTGACCTCGAAGTACGCCTGGCTGTACGGGGCCGAGGCCGCCCCGGGCAACTCCCCGGGCTCCGGAGCCCCACGGCACATCTACGACGAGGCCAACCTGCTGCTCGGCGAGACCGTCCCGGCGGGCAGCCGGATCCGCCTCCAGAAGGACGCGGCCAACACCACCAGCTACGCGATCGACTTCGTCAGCCTGGAGCAGGCCGTCGTCACGCCCAACCCGGACCCGGCGACGTACACCGTGCCCGCCGGGTTCACCCACCAGGACGTGCAGAACGCCCTGGACAAGGTCCGTATGGACACCACCGGCAAGCTGGTCGGCGTCTACCTGCCGCCCGGCGAGTACGAGACGGCCAGCAAGTTCCAGGTGTACGGCAAGGCCGTCCAGGTGCTCGGCGCCGGACCCTGGTTCACCCGTTTCCACGCCCCGGCCGGCCAGGACAACACCGACAACGGATGGCGGGCGGAAGCCAGCGCTAAGGGCTCCTCCTTCGCCGGATTCGCCTCGTTCGGCAACTACACCTCGCGCATCGACGGCCCCGGCAAGGTGTTCGACTTCTCCAACGTCACCGACATCACCATCGACAACATCTGGAACGAACACACCGTGTGCCTCTACTGGGGCGCCAACACCGACCGCATCACGATCAAGAACTCCCGGATCCGCGACACCTTCGCCGACGGCATCAACATGACCAACGGCAGCACGGACAACCTCGTGTCCAACAACGAGGCGCGGTCCACGGGCGACGACAGCTTCGCCCTGTTCTCCGCGATCGACGCGGGCGGCGCGGACATGAAGAACAACCTGTACGAGAACCTGACCACGATCCTGACCTGGCGCGCGGCAGGTGTCGCCGTCTACGGCGGCTACAACAACACCTTCCGCAACATCCACATCGCCGACACCCTCGTCTACTCGGGCGTCACCGTCAGCTCGCTGGACTTCGGGTACCCGATGAACGGTTTCGGCACCGATCCGACGACCTTCGAGAACGTCTCGATCGTCCGCTCGGGCGGCCACTTCTGGGGGTCCCAGACCTTCCCCGGGATCTGGCTGTTCTCGGCCTCGAAGGTGTTCCAGGGCATCAGGATCAACAATGTCGACATCGTGGATCCGACGTACAGCGGCATCATGTTCCAGACGCAGTACATCGGCGGCCAGCCGGTCAACCCGATCAAGGACACCGTCCTGAAGGACATCACCATCACGGGGGCGAAGAAGAGCGGCGACGCCTTCGACGCCAAGTCCGGCTTCGGACTCTGGGCGAACGAGATGCCCGAGGACGGGCAGGGCCCGGCGGTCGGTGAGGTCACCATCCACAACCTGAAGATGAGCGACAACGCCGTGGACGTACGGAACACGACCTCGACGTTCAGGATCAACCAACTGCCGTAGTCCGGCGGTGCGCAAGACGGGGGCGGGGCGGTTCCGGGGTGCACCCGGGGCCGCCCCGCAGACCCGCAAGCGACTTGCATTTCTTGCGCTAGTCTTGCGCGCATGACGCGACGACTTGCTCAAGTGGCGAAGAAGGTGGGAGTCAGCGAGGCAACGGTCAGCCGGGTGCTCAACGGCAAGCCGGGCGTCTCGGAGGCCACCCGCCAGTCCGTGCTCACCGCCCTCGACGTCCTCGGCTACGAGCGGCCCACGCAGCTGCGCGGCGAGCGCGCCCGGTTGGTCGGGCTGGTGCTGCCGGAGCTGCAGAATCCGATCTTCCCCGCGTTCGCCGAGGTCATCGGCGGGGCCCTGGCCCAGCAGGGGCTGACCCCGGTGCTGTGCACGCAGACCACCGGCGGGGTCTCCGAGGCCGACTACGTCGAACTCCTCCTCCAGCAGCAGGTCTCCGGCGTCGTCTTCGCCGGCGGCCTCTTCGCGCAGGCCGACGCCCCGCACGGGCACTACCGGCTGCTGTCCGACCGCAAGGTCCCGGTGGTGCTCATCAACGCCTCCATAGAGGACCTCGGCTTTCCATGCGTGGCCTGCGACGACGCCGTCGCCGTCGAGCAGGCCTGGCGCCACCTGGCCTCGCTGGGGCACGAGCGCATCGGCCTGGTGCTGGGCCCGCCCGACCACATCCCCTCCCTGCGCAAGCTGACGGCCGCCCAGGCGGTGGCCGCGGCGGCCGGCGCCGAGCTGCCCCCGGCCCACGTGGAGCGGGCGCTGTTCTCGCTGGAGGGGGGCCACGCGGCCGCCTCCAGGCTGCTCGACCGCGGGGTCACCGGCATCATCTGCGCCAGCGACCCGCTCGCGCTGGGCGCCGTACGGGCGGCCCGCCGGCGCGGGCTCGACGTACCCCGGGAGGTCTCCGTGGTCGGCTACGACGACTCGGCGTTCATGAACTGCACCGAGCCCCCGCTGACCACCGTCCGCCAGCCCATCGAGGCCATGGGCCGCGCCGCCGTCGAGCTGCTGACCGCGCAGATCCAGGGCGCCGCCGTGCAGCCCGGGGAGCTGCTCTTCGAGCCCGAGCTGGTGGTCCGCGGCTCCACGGCGCAGGCCCCTCGCGCGTAGCCCCGTACCGGCCCCGCCCGTACGGCGAGGGGCTCCGGAACGTCCCCAGGGCGTTCCGGAGCCCCTTTTGCGTTCCGTGTCCGGCATCGCAATGTCAATCTCTTACGAAATCTGCGCGAGATATTGCGTCTATCTGTGGGGGGTGGTTGAGTGTGCCGCGCTCGCCCCCACGCCTCCTGCCCGATGCTCGAAGGGGACCACCGATGAGAACCAGCCTCCGCCGCAGCACCGCGGCCGCCCTTGCCTCCGCCCTCGCCGTCACCGCCCTCGCGGCCTGCGGTACGAGCAGCAGCGGCGACGGCAAGTCAGCGCAGCCGAGCGGCGGTTCCGCCGACGCCTCCGCACCGCTCGACCCGAAGACGAAGGTCACCCTCTCCATCGACTGCATGCCGCCCGCCGCCAAGGCGGCCGAGCTCAAGGAGTGGAAGGAGGACGTGGCGGAGTTCAACAGGACGTACCCGAACGTCACGATCGAGGGCCGCTCCACCCCCGGCCAGTGCCTGGAGCCCCCGCGCTTCACCGCGATGCTCAAGGCCAAGTCCCAGCCGGACGTGTTCTACGCGTACTTCACCGACCTCCAGCAAGTGCTCGACAACGACGGCGCCGAGGACATCTCCGCCTACGTCACACCGCGGTCGGTACCCGCGCTCGACGACATCGACAAGAACGTCGTGGGCGTCCTCAAGCGGGACGGAAAGCTCTACGGACTGCCGACCAGCAACTACACGATGGGTCTGCTGGTCAACCGCAAGCTCTTCCAGCAGGCCGGACTGAACCCCGACACCCCGCCGCGCACCTGGGAAGAGGTCCGGGCGGCCGCCAAGAAGATCGCGGCCCTCGGCAACGGAACCGCGGGCTACGGCGAATACAGCGTCGAGAACACCGGCGGCTGGCACTACACCGCCGCCATGTACGGCTTGGGTGGCGACATCGTCGGCGCCGACGGCAAGGCCGCCTTCAACAACCCCACCGGACGGCAGATCGCCGACAACCTCCACGCCATGCGCTGGGAGGACGACAGCATGGGCAAGACCCAGCTGCTCAAGTGGGGCGACCTGCAGAAGCAGATGGCCGCGGACAAGCTCGGCATGTTCCTCGCCGCGCCCGACGACATCACGTACATGGTCCAGCAGCTCGGCGCCACGTACGCGAACTTCGGCATGGGCCCGCTCCCCGGCGGCGCGGCCACCCTGGCCGGCGGCAACGGGTACATGGTCAAGAAGGGCAGCTCGCCCGACAAGATCAAGGCCGCCGTGGCCTGGCTGAACTTCAAGACCCTCGCGGTGGGCAAGGGCCAGTTCCGCTACGACCGCTCCAAGGCCGACGGCCTGCCGGTCGGCCTTCCCCAGCCCGCCTTCTTCACCGGCGCGAGCAAGGCGAAGGACGACGAGCTGAAGGCCGCGAGCGCCACCATGCCCGTCGCCAACTTCAAGGCCTTCCTGGACAACCCGGTGCCCGGCAAGGCGGAGCCGAAGAAGGCGCAGGAGGTCTACAAGGTCCTCGACAAGGTGATGTCCGGGGTCCTCACCAACAAGGACGCCGATGTCGCGCAGCTCCTGGCCGAGGCGGAGAAAGCGGTCAACCAGCTGCTGGCGAACCAGTAGGAGCGAGCGGCGATGACGGCCCCCACCACCACCCTGCCCGTCGGCCGCGCCGTGCGCGCGGCCTCCAAGGAGGAGTTCCGCCGGGCGTTCAAGCGGAACCTCACGGCCCACGGATTCCTGATCGGCGCCGTCCTCTGCTTCTCCTTCTTCTCCTGGTACCCGATGGTCCGGGAGTTCCTGCTGGCCTTCCAGAAGACGGAGGGCGGCGCCACCCGATGGGTCGGCTGGGACAACTTCCGGCACGTCTTCCAGGACCCGGGCTTCTGGCAGGCCTGGCGCAACACCCTGCTCTTCACCGGACTCGCCCTGGTCCTCGGCTTCCTGCTCCCCTTCGTGGTCGCGGTCGTCCTCAACGAGTTCCGGCACGCGCAGGGCTACCTGCGCCTGCTGGTCTACCTGCCCGTGATGATGCCGCCGGTCGCCTCGGTCCTGCTGTTCAAGTACTTCTACGACCCCGGATACGGCCTTTTCAACAGGGCCCTGGAATTCCTGCACCTGCCGGCGCAAGACTGGCTGCAATCCGGCGACACCGCCATGCTGTCCGTCGTCATCGCGTCGACCTGGATGAACATGGGCAGCGCGACCCTGATCTACCTCGCCGCCCTCCAGGGAATCCCCGGCGAGCTGTACGAGGCCGCCGAGCTCGACGGCGCCGGACTCCTGCGCAAGATCTGGCACGTCACCGTCCCGCAGACCAAGCTCATCCTCTCGCTGATGCTGCTGATGCAGATCATCGCGACGATGCAGGTGTTCACCGAACCGTTCCTGCTGACCGGCGGCGCCGGCCCCGAGGGCTCGACCACCACCGTCGTCGTCCTCATCTACCAGTACGCCTTCAGCTTCAACCAGTACGGCGGCGCCGCGGCCCTCGGCCTGTGCCTGCTCGTCCTGCTCGCCGGCTTCTCCGCCCTGTACGTCCGCCTCAGCCGCGACAACGAGAGCTGACAGGAGCCCCCGCCCATGTCGGAGCGCACCCTGATATCCCCCGCCCAGCTGGGCCGCACCCGGGGGAAGATCCTCTACTGGACCGTCCTCGCCGTGGTGGTCACCGGGTTCACCGTCGTCTTCCTCGGCCCCCTCTACTGGATGGTGGCGAACGGCCTCAAGAGCACCGAGGAGTTCGCCCGCGTCCCGCCCACCCTGGTACCGCACTCCGCGCACACCGCCAACTACACGGCCGCCTGGGAGGTGATGGACCTCGCCAGGCTGCTGTTCAACACCCTCTACTACGCCTTCGGAGCCCTCGCCTTCCAGCTCGTCCTCGACGTCGGCGCCGCCTACTCGCTGTCCAGGCTGCGTCCGGTCCTCGGCAAGGCCGTCCTCGGCATGATGCTGGCGACCCTCATGATCCCGGCCGCCGTCCTCGTCGTACCGCAGTACCTCACGGTCCTCGACGTGCCGCTCATCCAGCGCAACCTGCTCAACTCGCCCTGGGTCATCTGGCTGCCGTCCGTCACCAACGCCTTCAACATCTTCCTGCTCAAACGGTTCTTCGACTCCGTCCCGCAGGAGATCCTCGACGCCGCCTCCATCGACGGGGCGAGCGCCCTGCGCACCCTTCGCTCCGTGGTCCTGCCGATGTCCCGGCCCGTCCTCGGCGTCGTGTCGATCTTCGCGGTCGTCGGCGTCTGGAAGGACTTCCTCTGGCCGATGCTGACCCTCCCCGACCCGGCGCTGCAGACCCTCAACGTCGGCATCTACTCGCTGTCCACCGGCGTGCCCGAGAACCACCTCATCGCCGCCCTCGCCATGGCCTGCGCGCCGACGCTCCTCGTCTTCCTGGTCTTCCAGCGCAACATCATGAGCGGCCTGACGGCGGGCTCCCTCAAGGGCTGACCGGCCGCCCCCTGTGAAAGGAGCCCCCGTGGCTGACCTTCCCCTGCCCGCGGACGCCGCCGACTGGTGGCGCTCGGCCGCCATCTACCAGGTGTACGTCCGCAGCTTCGCCGACGGGGACGGGGACGGCACCGGCGATCTCGCGGGCGTCCGGGCCCGCCTCCCCTACCTCGCGGAACTGGGCGTGGACGCCCTCTGGTTCACCCCCTGGTACCTCTCCCCGCTCGCCGACGGCGGCTACGACGTCGCCGACTACCGCACCATCGACCCCGCCTTCGGCACCCTCGCCGAGGCCGAGAGGCTCATCGCCGAGGCCCGCGCGCTGGGGGTGCGGACCATCGTCGACATCGTCCCCAACCACGTCTCCGACCAGCACGCCTGGTTCCGGGCCGCCCTCGCGGCCGGCCCCGGCAGCCCCGAACGCGAGCTCTTCCACTTCCGGCCCGGCCGCGGCGAGAGGGGCGAACTGCCCCCGGGGGACTGGCCCTCGCAGTTCAACGGCGCCGCGACCTGGACCCGCGTACCGGACGGGGAGTGGTACCTGCACCTGTTCACCCCGCAGCAACCCGACCTCAACTGGGACCATCCGGCCGTGCGCCGCGAGCACGAGGACGTGCTGCGCTTCTGGTTCGAGCGCGGCGTGGCCGGCGTACGGATCGACTCCGCGGCCCTGCTCGCCAAGGATCCCGCCCTGCCCGACCTGGCGGGCCGCCCGCCCGAGCCCTGGCCCTCCGGCACCGGCGAGGCCCACCCGTACATCGACCGCGACGACCTGCACGCCATCTACCGTTCCTGGCGCGCGATCGCCGACTCGTACGGCGCCGTCTTCGTCGGCGAGGTCTGGCTGCCGGACTCCGAGCGCTTCGCCCGCTACCTGCGCCCCGAAGAGTTGCACACCGCCTTCAACTTCTCCTTCCTCAGCTGCCCCTGGGACGCCGGGCGGCTGCGCACCTCCATCGAGGAGACCCTCGCCGAACACGCCCCGGTCGGCGCCCCGGCGACCTGGGTGCTCTGCAACCACGACGTGACCCGCACCGTCACCCGGTACGGGCGCGCCGACACCCGCTTCGACTTCGCCGCCAAGGCCTTCGGCACCCCCACCGACTTGGCCCTCGGCACCCGGCGGGCGCGCGCCGCGGCCCTGCTGACGCTCGCCCTGCCCGGCTCCGTGTACGTCTACCAGGGGGAGGAACTGGGCCTTCCGGAAGCGGACGTACCGATCGACCGGATCCAGGACCCCATGCACTTCCGCTCCGGTGGCACCGACCCGGGGCGCGACGGGTGCCGGGTGCCGCTGCCGTGGACCGCGGAGCCCTGGCACGACCCATGGCTCCCGCAGCCCGAGGGCTGGGGCGGGTACGCCGCGGACCGCCAGGCCGGCGACCCGGACTCGATGCTCACCCTCTACCGCACGGCCCTCGCCCTGCGCCGCGCGGCCGGCGGCTTCGGGGGCGGCTCGCTCGCGTGGCTGCCCGCGCCGCCCGGGGTGCTGGCCTTCGCCCGCCCGGACGGGCTGGTCTGCGTGGTCAACCTCTCCGGCGCGCCGGCCTCGCTGCCCGCGCACACGAGCCTCCTGCTGAGCAGTTCGGCCCTGGACGCGGCCGGACTGCTCCCGCAGGACACGGCGGTCTGGCTGCGGACCTGACCCGCGGCCGGACCGCCGCCACGCGCCGCGGGGGAGGGGTCACGGCATCGGCTGGGGCGGGCGGGGCCCCTGGTACTGGCCGCTCGGCCGCATCCGCAGCGGCCGCTCCTGGTACTCCTCCAGCGCGTGCGCCATCCAGCCCGCGGTCCGGGACACGGCGAACACCGTCTCCCCGGCCTCGGCGGGCATCCCGCAGGACACCGTCAGCACCGCCAGCGCCAGGTCCACATTCGCGTGCAGCCCGCCCCGCCGGGCCGACGCCGTCGCGACGACCTCCCGGGCGGCCGCCAGCGCGGGACCGGCCTGGGGCACACCCTCCAGCCGGGCGAACAGCGCCGTGGCCCGCGGGTCCTCGCCCTCGTACAGCCGGTGCCCTAGCCCCGGGACCCGCCGTCCCGCCCGCAGGTGGTCCGCGACCACGGGTGCGGCGCCCCCCTGCTCCAGCGCCTCCACGAGCATCCGGTGCGCCAGCCGTCCGGCCGCGCCGTGCAGCGGTCCTTCGAGTACGCCGAGGCCGGCCGAGACCGCCGCGTACGGATGGGCCCGCGCGGACGCGGCCACCCGTACGGCCAGGGTGGAGGCGGCCAGATCGTGGTCGATGAGCAGGGTGAGGGCCAGGTCCAGCACCGCCAGCGCGTCCGGGTCCGGCTCGTGCGCCGTCAGCCGGCTCCACAGCTGCCGGGCCAGCCGTCCGTCCCCGCGCCAGCCGGCCGGGCCCACCTCCGGCAGCGCGCCGACCAGCGTCGGGATCAGGCAGCGGGCGGAGCCCAGTACGGCCTCGGCGGACAGGTCGAAGCGCAGCGGATCGGCCACCGCGGCGGCCGCCGTCGCCACCCGCAGCCGGTCGATCGGACCGCTGTGCTCGGGCAGCGCGGCCACCGCGCGCCGGGCGGCGGCCAGCGCCTGCGGGGGAGCCGTGAACCGTGCGCCGCGCGGCAGCGTCCCGGTCCAGAGCCACTCGGCCACTTCCTCGTAGCGGTAGCGGGAGGCCAGCTCGACGGCGTCCACGCCCCGGAAGTAGTACCGGTCGGGCTCGATGAGCGTGAGCGAAGTGCGTACGGAGAGCTCCGCGCCGGGGGGCGCCGCCGCCTCGCGCCGGCTGCGCAGGGCCAGGGCCTCCACCTCGCGCGCGTCGAAGCTGCTGCCGCGGCCGACCGGATCGCGGCGGCTGGTGAGCTGGCCGCGGCTGACGTACGCGTACACCGTCGCGGGTTTCACCCCCAGCAGTTCCGCCGCCTCCCGGGTGCTGATCCGGCGCTCGCCGTCCGCCTGGTCGTTCATGACGCCCACCCTACATATATTGATTCAATCAACGTTGACAAGGATTCAATCCATGATGGATGGTCGATCCATGAACACCACCGTCGATGTGCCCCGCGGTCTCGCGGGAGTCGTGGTCACCGAGACCGAACTCGGTGACGTCCGAGGCCGCGAGGGCTTCTACCACTACCGTCAGTACTCGGCCGTCGAGCTCGCCACGAGCCGCACCTTCGAGGACGTGTGGCACCTGATGTTCCGCGGCGCCCTCCCGGCCGACGCCGCCGAGCGGGCCGCCTTCGCCGCCGAGACCGCCACGCTGCGCCGGCTGCCCGACGCCGTGCGGGGCGCGCTGCCCGCCCTCGCCCGGGCGACCGCCCTCTCCGGCCCGCTCGCCGGGCTGCGAACCGCGCTCTCCCTGCTCGGCGCCTCCGCCGGATTCCGCCCCGTGTACGACATCGACCCCGGGCGCCGGGCCGCCGACGCGCTGGCCGCCTGCGCCGCCGTACCGACCCTGCTCACGGCGCTGCACCGGCTGGGCCAAGGGCTGGAGCCGGTGGAGCCGCGCGCGGACCTCCCGTACGCCGCCAACTACCTGTACATGCTGACCGGTCAGGAGCCCGACCCCGTCAAGGCGCGGGCCGTCGAGCAGTATCTGATCGCGACGATCGACCACGGCTTCAACGCCTCGACCTTCACCGCGCGCGTGATCGCCTCCACCGGGGCGGACGTCGCCGCCGCCCTCACCGGGGCGATCGGCGCGCTGTCCGGCCCCCTGCACGGCGGCGCGCCCAGCCGGGCCCTGGACACCCTGGACGCCATCGGCACGGCGGACCGCATCGAGCCGTGGATCCGCGAGCGCGTGCTCGCCGGGGACCGGATCATGGGCTTCGGGCATCCCGTGTACCGCACCGAGGACCCGCGTTCGCGCATGCTGCGGGAGATCGCCCTCGGGTTCGGCGGCCCGCTCGTGGACTTCGCCGTGGAGGTGGAGTGCCGCGTCGAACAGATCCTCGCCGAACTCAAGCCGGGACGGGAGCTGCACACCAACGTGGAGTTCTACGCCGGCGTGGTCATGGAGCTGTGCGGGCTGCCGCGCGAGATGTTCACCCCGACCTTCTGCGCGGCCCGCGTGGTCGGCTGGAGTGCGAACATCCTCGAACAGGCCGCCGATTCGAAGATCATCCGTCCGGCCGCCCGGTACGTGGGCCCGAACCCGCCCGAGCCGGTTCCGGCGCTCGGCTGACTACGATCGGCGGTGTGAACAGCAGTCAGCCCGCGCAGCAGTCGGCCCGGCCACCCGCCCAGCCGCCCGGCCAGCCGATTCCCGTCATCGTGCTCTCCGGATTCCTGGGATCCGGCAAGACGACGCTGCTCAACCACCTCCTCGCCAACCGGGGCGGCACCCGCATCGGCGTCGTCGTCAACGACTTCGGCTCGATCGAGATCGACGCGATGGCCGTCGCGGGCCAGGTCGGCGACTCGATGGTCTCGCTCGGCGGCGGCTGCCTGTGCTGCGCGGTCGACGGCAGCGAGCTGGACGCGTACCTGGAGAAGCTCTGCGCGCCCGTCCACCGGATCGACGTGATCGTCATCGAGGCGAGCGGGCTGGCCGAGCCCCAGGAGATGATCCGGATGCTGGTGGCCGCCGAGAACCCGGCGATCCGGTACGGCGGGCTGGTCCAGGTCGTGGACGCGGCGGAGTTCGACGCGACCCGGGCCAAGCACCCCGAGACCGACCGCCACCTCTCCGTCGCGGACCTGGTGGTCCTCAACAAGACCGACCGGGTGGAGCCCGCCGGCCTCACCCGGATCGGGGCCGAGCTGGCCGCGCTCTGCCCCGGCACGCCGGTGGTGGCCGCCGACCACGGCCGGATCGACCCGGAGCTGCTCTTCGACCGGCGGCCGTGGACCGAGACGCAGGGCCAGCTGTCCTTCGAGGACCTGATCTCACAGGCCCGGGACGCCGACGGCGCCGGTCACCAGGACCACACCGGACACGCCCACACCGTCTACGAGAGCACGGAGTTCGTCTCCGAGCAGGCCCTGAACCCGCGCCGCTTCATCGACTTCCTCGACCGCCGCCCGGCCGGGCTGTACCGGATCAAGGGCTACGTCCACTTCGGCGTCCCCGGCCACGAGGAGCGCTACGAGGTCCACGCCGTCGGACGCTTCCTCCGCTTCGTGCCGGGCCCCTGGGGCCGGGGCGAGCCGCGCCGCAGCCAACTGGTCCTGATCGGCTCGGGTACGGACGGGCCGGCCCTGCTCGGGGAACTGGAGGCCTGTCGCGAGCCGGCCCCGCAGCACGCACCGCCGGAGAGCATGTGGGGCGTCCTGCGCTACGTCGACCGGCCGCCGCAGCCGGAGGCCGGGCAGGAGCCCGAACCGGAGCCGGACCCCTGCGCACCCGGTCCGTACGGCGATCCGTACGGCGATCCGGGCTCCGACTGATCAGGCGACCTCGACCCCGTACTCGCCCAGCAGGTCCTCCAGACCGCCTCGGTACCCCTTGCCGCCGATCACGAAGTCCCAGTCGCCGTTGGAGCGGTGCCGGAACGAGCCGAGGACCAGTGCGGTCTCCCCGGCGCGCCCGTCCGAGACCTCCAGCCGGCCGAGTTCCTCGCCGCCGGCGGACAGCAGCCGGATGTGGGCGTCGGTGAACCCGGCGAGGTCGGCGTGCGGATCGACGTCCGGGTTGATCGCCGCGACGAGGACCAGCCGGTCGGCGGCCTCGGGCAGGGCGTCGAAGGAGACCTCCAGCGCCGCCTTGTCCGGCTCCGCGTGCGCGCGGGCCCGGACCGAACCGTCGGGGGTCCGCGGGTTGTTGTAGAAGACGAAGTGTTCCTCGCTCAGCACCCGGTTCCCCGTGCAGACGAGGGCGCACACGTCCAGCGCGACCGATCCCGACCAGGACATGCCGAGCACGTTGTGGTCCGCCGAAGGAGCGGCGGGCCCGGACCCGGATCCGGACCCGGGTTCGGGCCCGCGCTGCGCCGGAGCGCCGCCGCCGAGCCGTCCGCGCAGCCCGTACTGGTGCAGGAGCTCGACGAGGTCCGCCCCGGGAACCAACTCCAGCGGCTTGCCGTTGGCAAAGGTGTACGACCCGGGCCCGAAGGACGCGGTGGTGACGAGCACCCCCTTGTTCGCCCCCTTGTCCTGGACCGTGCCGTACAGATCACGCACGGCCGTCGGCGGCACCGTGTTCCGGTAGCGCTTGACCTGCACCACGATCCGCCCGCCCCGGATCGGGGCCGGGTCCAGCGCCTCCACGTCCACACCGCCGTCGCCGGACCGCTGCGTGGTCACCGCCTCCATGCCCATCGCCCGGAACAGCTCGGCGACCAGGTTCTCGAAGGCGATCGGATCCATCGCGAAGAGGTCCGGCTCGTCCTCGTCCGACCCGCCGCCCTGCCCGCCGTGGCTGACCACCCCGCCGCCGACCTCGTCGGGCCGGCGCCCGGGGCGCACCGCCGTCAGCTGGTCGGGACGCCCCGACAACTGCCCGCCCAGCCCCGACACGAGACAGTCCACGGCGCTGACCTGCTCCAGGCGCAGCCCCGCGAAAGCGCTGCGCTCCGCCGGCACCGTGGAGAGGAAGAACCGCGCCTCCCGCCCCGTCGCCGGATCGTGGCAGTCCACGAACCCGTTGACCACGACCGAGTCCAGCACGCCGAACTCGTCCGCCGCGTACAGCTCGCGCACGACCAGCAGCATGGACTGCGCCAGCAGGTCCCGGTAGAGGGCCCGGCGCTCCGTCACCCGGCGGGGCTTGACCTTGTCCTGGTCCGTGCTCGGCAGGTACTGCACCGCACTGGCCTCCGGCACCACCGCGTACCCGGGGAGTTCCCAGTCCAGCACCAGCTGGCGCGCCGCCGGGTCGTACGCGGCCGCCACCTGCCTGGGCAGCGCCTCGGGCCACGCCGTGGAGGCGTACAGGGCGGCCGAGAAGTACTCCACCGCCGCCTCGGCATCCCCCGTGCGCAGAGCGGCGGCCAGTTCGGTGAGCCCGCTGTTGTGCGCCCGTACGCCGGCGAGCTGTTCGGCGGCCCACCGGTCGTACTGCTGCCGGTACGCGGCCAGTTGCTGCTGTCGCTGCGCCTCCGCGGCGCTCGCGGCCTGCCACGCCTCGGTGTACCGGGCGTGCGCTTCCCGCTCCGCCTGCGCCCGGTGGCCGGATCCGAGCGTCCAGCCGCTGCTCTGCTGCTGGAACTGGTCGAGGCGCGGCATGGGCACCGGGTGCGCCAGGGCGCCGGGGTTGAAGGGCTCCAGCTGCTCGGGCCGGGCCAGGGCGGAGATCCGGAACGCCGGCGTCCGGCAGCCCGCGACCAACAGTCCCCTGAGGGCGTCCACCTCGGCGTCGATCTGCGCGGTCCGCCGCAGGGCCTCGGCCTCGCGGTACTGGCGGTGACTGCGGTTCGCGTCCCGCTCCTGGGTCCGCTGCCGGTCCCGTTCGTACGCCAGCAGCCGGCGCTCCGCCTCCCGCTGCTGGATCACCTGCGTCTGCTGCTGCCGGCGCTGGGCCTCGGCCCAGTCCCCGATCAATCCGCCCGGCCGACGACTCATCAGCTCTGTACTCCCCCCACCAACACCCAGAGGGAAAACACTAGTCGGCATTCGGGTGGTACGTCCCCCCGGTCGCACCACCCGAATGCCGCCGTACGTCCTACAGCGCGCCTCCCGCCAGAGCGGCGACGACCGCGGGCAGCGCGGCCCCCGAACCGTCCCGGCGCGGGTCCACGGCCGGCAGCTGCGCCGGGCTGCCGTTCGCCGCGGCCGCACGCACCGGCGCGTTTCCGGCCCAGGCCAGGACCAGCAGGTCCTCGCCCTTCAGGAACCGCTGGCAGCGCACCCCGCCGGTGGCCCGGCCCTTGCGCGGGTACTGGTCGAACGGGGTGAGCTTGCCGGACAGCAGCGAGTCGTCCAGCGTCCCCTGCGAACCCGCCACGGTGAACACCAGGGCGTCGCGCGCCGGGTCCACCGCCGAGAAGTGGATCACCTTGGCGTTCTCGGAGAGCTTGATGCCCGCCATACCGCCCGCCGGGCGGCCCTGCGGGCGCACCTGGCTCGCCGGATAGCGCAGCAGCTGGGCGTCGTCGGTGAGGAAGACCAGGTCCTCCTCGCCCGTGCGCAGTTCGACCGCGCCGACGATCCGGTCGCCCTCCTTGAGGGTGATGACCTCCAGCTCCTCCTTGTTCGCCGGGTAGTCCGGCACGACCCGCTTGACCACGCCCTGCTCGGTGCCGAGCGCCAGCCCCTGGGAGGACTCGTCCAGCGAGGTCAGGCAGATCACCTTCTCGTCCGCCTCCAGCCCCGAGAGGAACTCCGAGACCGGGGCGCCGCCCGCCAGGTTCGGCGCGGCGTGGGTGTCCGGCAGCTGCGGCAGGTCGATCACCGAGAGCCGCAGCAGCCGCCCGTACGAGGTGACCACGCCGACGTCGGCCCGGGCGGTCGCCGCCACCTGGGAGACGATCAGGTCGTGCTTCGCGCGGGCGCCGCCCTCTTCCTCCGGGAGCGGGTCGCCGCCCGCGGTGCGCGCCAGCAGGCCCGTCGAGGACAGCAGGACCCGGCACGGGTCGTCCGCGACCTCCAGCGGGACCGCGGCGACCGAGGTGCCCGCCGACTCCAGCAGGACCGTACGGCGCTCGGTGCCGAACTTCTTCGCCACCGCGGCCAGTTCCGCGGAGACCAGCTTGCGCAGCTCCGTGTCGGACTCCAGGATCCCGGTCAGCTCGTCGATCTCGCCGGTCAGCCGGTCGCGCTCGGACTCCAGCTCGATCCGGTCGAAGCGGGTGAGCCGGCGCAGCGGGGTGTCCAGGATGTACCGGGTCTGGATCTCGCTCAGCGAGAAGCGCTCGATCAGCCGCTCCATCGCCTGCGCCGAGTTGTCGCTGTCCCGGATGATCCGGATGACCTCGTCGATGTCGAGCAGGGCCACCAGCAGGCCCTCGACCAGGTGCAGCCGGTCCCGGCGCTTGGTGCGGCGGAACTCGCTGCGCCGCCGCACGACCTCGAAGCGGTGGTCGAGGTAGACCTCCAGCAGCTCCTTGAGGCCCAGCGTCAGCGGCTGGCCGTCGACCAGCGCGACGTTGTTGATGCCGAAGGACTCCTCCATCGGCGTCAGCTTGTACAGCTGCTCCAGGACGGCCTCCGGGTGGAAGCCGTTCTTGATCTCGATGACCAGGCGCAGACCGTGCGAGCGGTCGGTGAGGTCCTTCACGTCCGCGATGCCCTGGAGCTTCTTGGAGCCGACCAGGTCCTTGATCTTCGCGATGACCTTCTCGGGGCCGACCGTGAAGGGCAGTTCCGTGACGACCAGGCCCTTGCGGCGCGCCGTCACGTTCTCCACGGCCACCGTGGCGCGGATCTTGAACGTGCCGCGGCCGTTCTCGTAGGCGTCCTTGATCCCCGAGAGGCCCACGATCCGGCCGCCCGTGGGCAGGTCCGGACCCGGCACGAAGCGCATCAGCGCCTCCAGGTCGGCCTGCGGGTAGCGGATCAGGTGGCGGGCGGCCGCGATGACCTCGCCCAGGTTGTGCGGGGGCATGTTGGTGGCCATGCCGACCGCGATCCCGGACGCGCCGTTGACCAGCAGGTTGGGATAGGCCGCGGGCAGCGCGACCGGCTCCTGCTCCTGGCCGTCGTAGTTGGCGGTGAAGTCGACGGTGTCCTCGTCGATCGACTCCGTCATCAGTGACGTGGCGTCCGCCATCTTGCACTCGGTGTAACGCATGGCGGCCGGCGGGTCGTCGTTGCCGAGCGAACCGAAGTTGCCGTGGCCGTCCACCAGCGGCAGCCGCATGGAGAACGGCTGGGCCATGCGCACGAGGGCGTCGTAGATCGACGCGTCACCGTGCGGGTGGAGCTTGCCCATGACCTCGCCGACGACGCGGGCGCACTTCACATAGCCGCGGTCGGGGCGCAGGCCCATCTCGTTCATCTGGTAGACGATGCGCCGGTGCACCGGCTTCATGCCGTCCCGGGCGTCGGGCAGGGCACGGGAGTAGATCACCGAGTACGCGTACTCGAGGAAGGAGCCCTGCATTTCGTCGACGACGTCGATGTCGAGGATCTTCTCCTCGAAATCCTCCGGCGGCGGGGTCTTCGTGCTGCGGCGGGCCATCGCTGCGCGGCTCCTTAACCAAGATGGGTGTGCTGGGGGGTCTGACGCGGACCATTGTGGCCCTAGGCACCGACAACCCGGACTCCGACCCCAGGGGGGACCCGGGAACTTCTCCGGCGGCCGACGCGCTTGCATACAGTGGCAGGTCTGACGGAAAACTCTGCATCGCGATCGAAGGGACCACATGCCCATGGGTCACACGGCCACAGCCCAGGCCGGCTCCGGCGGCCTGACAGCGACCGAGCACCGGCTGGCCAACGGCCTGCGCGTGGTGCTCTCCGAGGACCACCTGACCCCGGTCGCCGCGGTCTGCCTCTGGTACGACGTCGGCTCGCGCCACGAAGTCAAGGGGCGGACCGGCCTGGCTCACCTCTTCGAGCACCTGATGTTCCAGGGCTCGGCGAGCGTACCCGGCAACGGGCACTTCGAGCTGGTCCAGGGGGCCGGCGGTTCGCTCAACGGCACGACCAGCTTCGAGCGCACCAACTACTTCGAGACCATGCCGGCCCACCAGCTGGAGCTCGCGCTCTGGCTGGAAGCCGACCGGATGGGCTCCCTGCTGACCGCCCTGGACGACGAGTCCATGGAGAACCAGCGCGACGTCGTCAAGAACGAGCGCCGCCAGCGCTACGACAACGTTCCGTACGGCACGGCCTTCGAGAAGCTGACCGCCCTCGCCTACCCCGAGGGCCACCCGTACCACCACACGCCGATCGGCTCCATGGCGGACCTGGACGCGGCCTCCCTGGAGGACGCCCGCGCCTTCTTCCGTACGTACTACGCGCCCAACAACGCGGTGCTGTCGGTCGTCGGGGACATCGACCCCGCGCAGACGCTCGCCTGGGTCGAGAAGTACTTCGGCACCATCCCCGGGCACGACGGCAAGCAGCCGCCGCGCGACGGCACGCTGCCCGAGATCATGGGCCGCCAGCTGCGCGAGGAGGTCGTCGAGGAGGTCCCGGCCCGCGCCCTGATGGCCGCCTACCGGCTCCCGCACGACGGCACCCGCGAGTGCGACGCCGCCGACGTGGCGCTGACCGTACTGGGCGGCGGCGAGTCCTCCCGGCTCCACAACCGCCTGGTACGCCGCGACCAGAGCGCGGTCGCGGCCGGCTTCGGCATGCTGCGGCTCGCCGGCGCGCCCTCGCTGGGCTGGCTGGACGTGAAGACCTCCAGCGGCGTCGAGGTGCCCGCCATCGAGGCGGCCGTCGACGAGGAGCTCGCGCGGTTCGCCGCCGAGGGCCCCACGGCCGAGGAGATGGAGCGCGCCCAGGCGCAGCTGGAGCGCGAGTGGCTGGACCGGCTGAGCACGGTGGCCGGGCGCGCCGACGAACTGTGCCGCTACGCGGTGCTGTTCGGCGACCCGCAGCTGGCGCTGACCGCCGTACAGCGCGTCCTCGACATCACCGCCGAGGAGGTGCAGGCCGTGGCCGCGGCCCGACTGCGCCCCGACAACCGCGCGGTGCTGGTGTACGAGCCGCTGCCGGCAGAAGCCGGCGAGAACGCTGAGAGCGACGAGAACGAAGGGGCGGAGCAGTGAGCGACACCGCAGCCGTCACGATGACCTTCCACCCGCAGCCCCAGGCCGGCCGGCCCCGGCCGTGGGCCTTCCCGGCCCCCGAGCGCGGCGCGCTGCCCAACGGCCTGACCGTGCTGCGCTGCCACCGGCCCGGCCAGCAGGTCGTCGCCGTCGAGGTCAACCTCGCCGCCCCGCTGGACGCCGAGCCCGAGGGCCTGGACGGCGTGGCGACCATCATGGCCCGCGCCCTGTCCGAGGGCACCGACAAGCACTCCGCCGAGGAGTTCGCGGCCGAGCTGGAGCGCTGCGGCGCCACGCTCGACGCGCACGCCGACCACCCGGGCCTGCGGGTCTCCCTGGAGGTCCCGGCCTCCCGCCTGCACAAGGCGCTGGGCCTGGTCGCCGAGGCGCTGCGCGCGCCGGCCTTCGCCGACAGCGAGGTCGACCGGCTGGTGCGCAACCGGCTCGACGAGATCCCGCACGAGCTGGCCAACCCGCAGCGCCGGGCCGCCAAGGAGCTCTCCCGGCAGCTCTTCCCGCCGGCCCTGCGGATGTCCCGGCCCCGCCAGGGCACCGAGGAGACGGTCGCCCGGATCGACTCCGCGGCCGTACGCGCCTTCTACGAGGCCCACGTACGCCCCGCCACCGCCACCGCGGTGGTCGTCGGCGACCTGACCGGCATCGACCTGGACGCCGTCCTGGGGGACACCCTGGGCGCCTGGACCGGCGATTCCGCCGAGCCGCTCCCGGTCCCGCCGGTCACCGCCGACGACACCGGGCGCGTGGTCATCGTGGACCGGCCCGGCGCGGTCCAGACGCAGCTGCTCATCGGCCGCATCGGTCCGGACCGGCACGACCGGGTCTGGGCGGCGCAGGTGCTCGGCACGTACTGCCTGGGCGGCACCCTCACCTCGCGCCTGGACAAGGTGCTGCGCGAGGAGAAGGGGTACACGTACGGCGTGCGCGCCTTCGGTCAGGTGCTGCGCTCCACGGCCGACGGCAAGGGCGCCTCGATGCTCGCCATCAGCGGCTCGGTGGACACCCCGAACACCGGCCCGGCGCTCGACGACCTCTGGAAGGTGCTGCGCACCCTCGCGGAGGGCGGCCTGACCGACGCCGAACGGGACGTGGCGGTGCAGAACTTGGTGGGCGTGGCCCCGCTGAAGTTCGAGACGGCCGCGGCCGTCGCGGGCACGCTCGCCGACCAGGTCGAGCAGGAGCTTCCGGACGACTACCAGGCCCGGTTGTACGCGCAGCTGGCCCAAACGGGCACGGTGGAGGCGACTTCGGCCGTCCTGGCCGCCTTCCCGCTGGACCGCCTGGTCACGGTCCTGGTGGGCGACGCCGCGCAGATCGAGGAGCCGGTGCGGGCGCTCGGCATCGGTGAGGTCACCGTCGTCACCAACTGACGCGCATCTCAAGGGGCTCCGGCGGCTTGTCCGTCGGGGCCCCTTTTGTCTGTTTCGTGGAGAGGTTGCTCGTATGGGGTGTGGCGTATGCAACAAAAACGCGTGTCTGTTTGGCGATTGACTGATGATCCGCCTAGCGTCGGCCGTGCTGTCCGTCAGTTGTACCCGCCGCATCCGCGGCACCGGGCAGCGATCGCCGAGTCCCCGTCAGGCGCGAGCCTGGGGAGCCGGGGACCCACATGCGTCCCTGGGGTGAATCGGACCGCCTCGCCAGAGGGGGTCCGTAGGAGACCTTCCTGCTCCGAACCCGTCAGCTAACCCGGTAGGCGAGAAGGAAGGAAAGGATCAGCCCCTTCATGGCGTTTGGCAGTCGTGCCGCCGGTAAGCACCGTGGTTCCAGTCGTCTGAGCCGCAAGACCGCCGGTTACGCCGGCATAGCCGCCCTCGCCACCACCGGTGTCGTCGGCTCCCTCGCAGGCCCGGCGTTCGCCGCGTCGGACCAGGCCCCCTCCATGGAGGACACCGGCCTGAACGCCGTCGTGACCGCCGAGGACCTCCAGGGCCAGATCGAGGCGCAGGCCGACGCCCAGGGGCACGCGGCCGAGGCCGCGGCGCTCAAGGCGAAGGCGGAGGCCGAGGCGAAGGCCCGCGCCGCCGAGGCGAAGCAGAAGGCCGAGGAGCGGGCGAAGGCGGAGCGCGAGGCCGCCGAGCGCGCCGCCCGCGAGGAGGAGCGCAAGCGCCTCAACACCTTCGTCGCCCCCGTCGAGGGGTCCTACGTCAGCACCCAGTGGCACGCGGGCGGCGGCATGTGGTCCTCCGGCAGCCACACCGGCATCGACTTCCACGCCGCCTCCGGCACCACGGTGCACGCGGTCGGCGTCGGCACCGTGGTCGAGGCGGGCTGGGGCGGCGCGTACGGCAACAACGTCGTCATCAAGCACGCGGACGGCACGTACACGCAGTACGGCCACATGTCCTCGCTGAGCGTCTCCGTCGGCGACCAGGTCACCGCCGGCCAGCAGATCGGCCTGTCGGGCTCCACCGGCAACTCCAGCGGCCCGCACCTGCACTTCGAGGCCCGTACCGGCGCCCAGTACGGCTCGGACATCGACCCGGTCGCGTACCTGCGCAGCCACGGCGTCGACGTCTGATCCGCGCCACCCGCACCCCGCTCTTCCCCGAAGGCCCCGGCTCCCCGAGCCGGGGCCTTCGTGCTGGCCGTAAACATCTCCTCTTTCCGTCCGCGCTCGGAATTTATCGCCCGGTGCAATAGAGTCCCCGTAAGGCGGTCGGCAGTCGGAAATAGGCGGAGGTCCGGACTTGCGTATTCCTGCGCACGCGGTATGCACGGCAATCCGCGAAGACATCGTCTCGGGGGTCTTCGAACCAGGCTCCCGGCTGACCGAGGAACTGCTGGCCCGCCGGTACGGGGTCTCCCGCGTCCCCGTCCGCGAGGCGCTGCGGACCCTGGAGTCCGAGGGCTTCGTCACCACCCGGCGGCACGCGGGCGCCTGCGTCGCCGAGCCCACCGAGCAGGAGGCTGCCGATCTCCTGGAGCTGCGGCTGCTGCTGGAGCCGCTGGCGGCCGCGCGCGCGGCCCGGCGGCGCACCGACGGTCACCTCAGGGTGCTGCGCGGGCTGGTCAGGCTGGGCCAGGAACGGGCCAGGCGGGGCCAGGGCGAGGACCTGCGGTCCCTGGGCGGCTGGTTCCACGAGACCCTCGCCCAGGCCTCCGGCAGCCCCGGGCTGATCGCGCTGCTCACGCAGATGCGGCACAAGGTCGCCTGGATGTACGCCGTGGAGGCCCCGGCCCGGCCCGTGGACTCCTGGGCGGAGCACGGGGCGATCGTGGACGCGGTCGCGCGCGGGGACGCCGAACGGGCCCGCGCGCTGACGGCGATGCACGCGGACCGCGCGGCCGGGGCGCACCGGCTGCGGGTGAGGATTTCGCAACATGCCGTAAACACGGCGAGCGGTCCGCATTAACAAAAGGCGGGTATCAAAGAGTCGGGTATCAGAAAGCGGGGCCCGCGACCGAAATGGCGCCGCATTTGTTTCTCGCCCTGAACTCTTGAGTTCTTGCGCTCCTGCGCTCCTGTGCTCCAGTGCCTCTGCGATGAATTCCGGAATGCGGCGGGGCGGGCGCGGAACGCAGAAGCCGCGGCCACCGAATATCGGCGGTGGCCGCGGCTTGTGCGTGTGCCGGGTTGAACCCGAAGGGTCAGACGGTCTCGGGGAGCTCGTCGAGGCCCTCGGCGACCAGCTTCGCGAGGCGGTCCAGCGCCGCCTCGGCGCCCTCGGCGTCGGACGCGAGGACGATCTCCTCGCCGCCCTGCGCGCCGAGGCCCAGCACCGCGAGCATGGACGCGGCGTTGACGGGGTTCCCGTCGGCCTTCGCGATGGTCACCGGGACGCCGGAAGCGGTCGTCGCGCGGACGAAGATCGAGGCGGGACGAGCGTGCAGGCCCTCGGCCCAGCCGACGTTGACGCGGCGCTCTGCCATGGTGATGCCCTTCAGGTTCTTACGGTTGTCTAGACCAGTCTCTCACGACGCCCCTCATGCTCCGACCGACCTTCGGCCCGGATTCCACCGCCGTTCGACCTACCCCAGCTTGCACTGGTTTGCCCCTGCTCGCCTCGTGCGCCGCGCAGGAGCTATCCGGCCAGTCCTGGCCTTAAGATCGCCGCATGACCACCGCGTCGGACCCCTCGTACCCGGCCCACTGGGAAGCGGACGTCGTCCTGCGCGACGGCGGCACCGCCAGGATCAGGCCGATCACCACGGAGGACGCGGGCCGGCTGGTCAGCTTCTACGAGCAGGTCTCCGACGAGTCGAAGTACTACCGCTTCTTCGCGCCCTACCCGCGGCTCTCCGCCCGCGACGTGCACCGCTTCACCCACCACGACTACGTGGACCGGGTCGGCCTCGCGGCGACCATCGGCGAGGAGTTCATCGGCACCGTCCGCTACGACCGGATCGGCCCCGACGGCCGGCCCGCGTCCGCCCCCGCCGACGAGGCGGAGGTCGCCTTCCTCGTCCAGGACGCCCACCAGGGCCGCGGGGTCGCCTCCGCGCTCCTCGAACACATCGGCGCGGTCGCCCGCGAGCGGGGCATCCGCCGCTTCGCGGCCGAGGTGCTGCCCGCCAACAACAAGATGATCAAGGTGTTCAAGGACGCCGGGTACGAGCAGAAGCGCAGCTTCGAGGACGGCTCCGTCCACCTGACGCTCGACCTCGAACCCACCGCGGAGTCCCTGGCCGTCCAGCGCGCCCGCGAGCAGCGCGCCGAGGCCCGCTCCGTACAGCGGCTGCTGACCCCCCGCTCCGTGGCCGTCATCGGAGTCAGCCGCTCCGGCGCGGGCGTGGGCGCGGCGGCCCTGCGCAACCTGCGCGACAGCGGCTTCCGCGGCCACCTCTACGCCGTGAACGAGGCCGCCACCACCGATCTGCTGGACGGAGTACGGGCCTACCGCGCGCTCGGCGCCGTCGAGGCCCCGGTCGACCTCGCGGTGATCGCGGTCCCCGCCGAGCGCGTCCCCGAGGCCGTGGCCGCCTGCGGCGAGCACGGGGTGCAGGGGCTCGTCGTACTGTCCGCCGGGTACGGGGAGAGCGGCGCCGCCGGGCTCGACCGGCAGCGCGAACTGGTGCGCCAGGTGCGCTCGTACGGGATGCGGCTGATCGGGCCGAACGCCTACGGCGTCATCAACACCGCCCCCGAGGTCGGGCTCAACGCCTCCCTGACCCCGGCGCCCGCCCCGAACCGCGGCCGCATCGGGCTGTTCACCCAGTCCGGGGCGATCGGCATCTCGCTCCTCTCCGCGCTGCTGCGGCGGGGCGAGGGTCTGTCGTCCTTCGTCTCGGCGGGCAACCGGGCGGACGTCTCCGGGAACGACATCCTCCAGTACTGGTACGAGGACGAGGCCACAGACGTCGCGCTCATGTACCTCGAAACCCTGGGCAACCCGCGGAAGTTCACCCGGCTCGCGCGGCGCACGGCTGCCGTGAAGCCGGTGGTCGTCGCGCGGGGCGGCCGCCACACCCCGGCGGGCCACGTGGTCCCCGGGACCAGACTGCCGGAGGCCACCGTCTCCGCACTGCTGCGCCAGGCCGGGGTGATCCGGGTCGGCACGGTGACGGAGCTGGTGGACGTCGGGCTGCTGCTGGCCTCGCAGCCGCTGCCGGCCGGGCCGCGCGTGGCGATCCTCGGGAACTCCGAGTCGCTCGGGGTCCTCTCGTACGACGCCTGCCTCGCGCAGGGGCTGCGGCCCGGAGCCCCGCAGGACCTGACGACCGGGGCGACGCCGGCGGACTTCCGGACGGCACTGGGCGCGGCACTGGGCTCGGCCGAGAACGACGCGGTGATCGTCACCGTGATCCCGTGGGTGAACGAGCAGGAGCCGCAGGACGACCTGGCGGACGCCCTGCGCGACGCGGTCGCCGCGCACCCCGGCAAGCCGGTCGCGGTGGTCCACGTGGAACTGGCCGAACTCGTCGACGCCCTGTCCCCGGCGGGGGCGCTGGCCCCGCGCACGCGCCCCGCCGACGAGGACGAGGGCGGGTACGCCAGACCGGACGTACGGATTCCGGCGTACCCGGCCGCCGAGCGCGCCGTACGCGCGGTCGCCGAGGCCGTCCGGTACGGGCAGTGGCGCCGGGCCGCCGCGGACGCCGGACAGGTCCCCGAGTACGAGGACGTCGACGAGGCCGGGGCCGCCGCCCGGCTCGCCGCCCTCCTCGCCGACGTCGGCGAGGGCGTCGTCACCCTCACCGAGCCCGACGCCGCCGCGCTCCTCGCCCACTACGGGATCCGGGTGCTCCCCACCGTGGCCGCGCCCACCGCGGACGCCGCCGTCCGGGCCGCCCGCAGCCTGGGCTACCCCGTCGCCCTCAAGACCACCGCCCCGCACCTGCGCCACCGCGCGGACCTCGGCGGCGTACGCCTCGACCTCGGTGGCGAGGCCGACCTGCGCCGCTCGTACGAGGAGCTGACCGACCTCCTCGGCACCCCCGACGAGCTGCTCCCCGTGGTCCAGGCCATGGTGCCGCGGGGGGTCGACACCGTCGTGCGCTCCGTGATCGACCCCGCCGCCGGAGCCGTCCTCTCCTTCGGGCTCGCCGGCGTCGCCTCCGAGCTGCTCGGCGACACCGCCCACCGGCTCGTCCCCGCCACCGACCGGGACGCCGCCGGGCTGATCCGGTCCATCAGGGCCGCGCCCCTCCTCTTCGGCTGGCGCGGCAGCGACCCCGTCGACACCCCCGCCCTCGAAGAGCTCCTGCTGCGGCTGTCCCGGCTCGTCGACGACCACCCCGAAGTGGTGGGCGTCACGCTCGAACCCGTCGTCGTGGCCACCGAGGGCCTCTCCGTACTCAGCGCCTCCGTCCGCGTGGCCCACCCCCCGGCCCGCACCGACATGGGTCCCCGGACGCTCCCGAGCTACTGACCGGCCCCGCAACCTCGGGAAGACGGGTCCGCGGGCGCCCGGGGTGCCCCGTACGGGCCTTAGGATGGACCCCATGGCGAAATCCGGTACGACGACCCAGGGGCTGCGCACGGCGATCGAGCGCAGCGGCTACTACCCGGCCCTCGTGGCCGAGGCCGTGGAGGCCGCGGTGGGCGGCGAGCCGATCTCGTCGTACCTGGTCCACCAGGAGACGACCTTCGACTCCAACGAGGTGCGCCGGCACGTCACGGTGCTGGTCCTGACCGGCAACCGCTTCATCGTGAGCCACACCGACGAGCAGGCCGCCGACGCCGGCTCCCCGTCCCCCTACGCGACCACCTCCACCGAGTCCGTCAAGATCGGCGCGATCTCCTCCGTGGTACTCAGCCGCGTCGTCGCCAACCCCGAGTCGTACACCCCGGGCACGCTGCCCCGCGAGGTCGTCCTGACCATCGGCTGGGGCGCGGTCTCCCGGATCGACCTGGAGCCCGCCGCCTGCGGCGACCCCAACTGCGACTCCGACCACGGCTACACCGGCAACTCGACCGCCGACGACCTCAGCCTGCGCGTCAGCGAGGCCGGCGACGGCCCGGAGGCGGTCCGCCAGACCCTCGTCTTCGCGCAGGCGCTCAGTGAGGCAACCGCGGCGACATCCGGTCCCGCCCGCTGATGTCCTACTCCGCACCGTCGAACTGGGACGAGCCGGAGCTGCTGGACCTCACCGGCGCCCCCGTCCCCGAGTACGGCACCGGCTCGCTCGCCGATCTGCTGCCGACGCTCGTGGCGGGCCAGGGCGTTCCCGGGTTCACCGCCGCGATCCCCGAGCTCGCCCCGGCCGACCGGAACTGCGTGTTCCTGGTCGACGGCATGGGCTGGGAGCAGATCAAGGCCCACCCGGACGAGGCCCCGTACCTGACCTCCCTGCTCGGCACCTCGCGCGGCGGCACCGGCCGCCCGATCACCGCGGGCTTCCCGGCGACCACCGCCACCTCGCTGGCCTCCGTGGGCACGGGCCTGCCGCCCGCCCGGCACGGCCTGCCCGGCTACGCCGTGCGCAACCCGGCCACCGGCGAGCTGATGAACCAGCTCCGCTGGCACCCGTGGACCCCGCCGAAGCCCTGGCAGCCGTACCCGACCGTCTTCCAGCAGGCCGACAAGGCGGGGGTGGCCACGGCGCAGGTCTCCTCGCCCGCCTTCCAGACCACCCCGCTCACCAAGATCGCGCTGAGCGGCGGCACCTTCCTCGGCCGGATGACCGGCGAGGAGCGGATGGACCTGGCGGCCGAGAGGCTCGCCGCGGGCGACCGCTCGCTGGTGTACACGTACTACAGCGAGCTCGACGGGGCCGGCCACCGGCACGGCGTGAACTCCGACGCCTGGCGCGGTCAGCTGATGTACGTCGACCGCCTCGTGCAGCGGCTCGCCGAGCAACTCCCGCCGCGCACGGCGCTGTACGTGACCGCCGACCACGGCATGGTGGACATCCCCTTCGACGAGGACTCCCGGATCGACTACGACGAGGACTGGGAGCTGGGCGCGGGCGTGGCCCTGCTCGGCGGCGAGGGCCGGGCCCGGCACGTGTACGCAGTCCCCGGCGCGGAGGCCGACGTCCTGACCGTGTGGCGCGAGGTGCTGGGCGACCGGTTCTGGATCGCGGGCCGCGAAGAGGCCCTGGAGCTGGGCTGGTTCGGGCCGCCGGGGGAGTGCGACGAGCGCGTCCTCGGCCGGATCGGCGACGTGGTCGCCGCCGCGCACGCCGATGCGGCGATCACCGCGTCCGTGAACGAGCCCAACGAATCGGCGCTCACCGGGATGCACGGCTCGATGACCGCGGCCGAGCAGCTGGTCCCGCTGCTCGAAATCCGCACCTGACACGACCGACCCGCCCCCGTACGCCCTCCCGCTGACCACGACTCGAAAGGCCCCGTCCCCTCCATGCCCGAATTGGTGTTTTTCTCCGGCACGATGGACTGCGGGAAGAGTACGTTGGCGCTCCAGATCGCCCACAACCGCTCGGCGCGCGGGCTCCAGGGCGTGATCTTCACCCGCGACGACCGCGCGGGCGAGGGCAAGCTCTCCTCCCGCCTCGGTCTGGTGACGGAGGCGGTGGAGGCGCCGGAGGGCATGGACCTGTACGCCTACCTGGTCGCGGAGCTCTCGAAGGGCGGCAAGGCGGACTACGTGATCGTGGACGAGGCGCAGTTCCTCGCCCCCGACCAGATCGACCAGCTCGCGCGCGTCGTCGACGACCTGGACCTGGACGTCTTCGCCTTCGGGATCACCACGGACTTCCGCACCAAGCTCTTCCCCGGCTCGCAGCGCCTGATCGAGCTGGCGGACCGGATCGAGACCCTCCAGGTGGAGGCGATGTGCTGGTGCGGCGCCCGCGCCACCCACAACGCCCGTACGGTGGGCGGCGAAATGGTGGTGGAAGGCGCCCAAGTGGTGGTCGGCGACGTGAACCGCCCGGCGGAGGAGATCGGCTACGAGGTCCTGTGCCGCCGCCACCACCGCCGCCGCATGACGAGCGGCTCGGTCCACCCCGGCGCGCTCTCGCCGGACGTCCTGCCGGTGGCCTCCGACTGACGGAGCTCCACCTTCCACGCCAAGCCACACGCCCCTGCGGCGGCCGGAGTCCTTTCGCTTCGACACGCGGCCGTAGCATTTGCATTCGAGATCATTGGCTTGGTTGTCTGAGCTCCGCGGGGCCCGTGGGGGCACCGGGAGGGGGACATGGACATGGACGCAGAGGCATTGCCCGCGCGCTGGGCCGAGTTGTTCGGCGAGCCGGCACCGATGCGGCTCGCATCCGCTGACGACGGCACCGGGGGCCACGGCGGTGGTCGTGGCAGTGGCAACGAAGACCTGGCCCACTCGGGAGGCCCGTGGACCCGTGCCGCAGCTGCCGCCGGTGATCTGGGCCTCAGTATGGACGGTGCCTTGGGCAAGATGACGGCTGCCCATGAAGGGGTGGCCTCCGGAACGTCCGGCTTCGAATCCACGACCGCTCTGGCCACCGTAAGGACGTCCTGGGACAAGCGACTCACCGCGGTCCGAGAGGAGTGCCGCGCTCTGCGTCCGCAACTGATGAGCGTGGCGAGGGACATCGGCGAGGTCGACGAGCAGTACCGGATCTCCTTCTCCCAACTGGCCGTACGACAGGAGCCGAAGCCGTGACGGTGACCTGGGCGCAGCTGCGCGACCTGAAGACGACCGAGTACACCGAGGCCGCCACCGCTTGGGCCGAGGCCAGTACCCGCGCCGACGCGGCACGGGACCGCATCAGCGTGCAGATGGTCAAATCGTTGGAGTCGCAGAAGGGCGCCTCGGCATCGTCGGCGTACGAACGCCTCAAGCGGCTCGACCGGAACTTCGACTTCATCCACACCGAGTGCGGCCTGATCCGCACCACCCTCGACTCGCTGGCGCACGAACTCTCCGCGGAGCAGGTACGTCTGAAGGAGGCCTTGGACGACGCCGAGGCCCGCGGCTACGCGGTACACGCCGATGGATCGGTTCAGTACCCGGCCGGTGGCGAGAACCTCCTCACGAAGGAACCCGTCCCGGGTGGCACCGTACGGGGCTCCCGCTACCTGCTGGACACGCGGCCTCCTGCCCTCGGTCAGCGGCCCCCGGGTTTCACCAACCCGAACCCGCACGCCGCCGTCGCGCAGGAGATCGCCAACCGCATAGTGAGTGCGGTATCGGCCGCACAGGAGGTGGACTCCCGGTTCGTCCGCACCCTGAACCGTCTCAAGGCACCCGACGGCCTGGAGGTCACGGATGCCACCTGGGCCGACGCGGCCGGGGACGCGCAGGTGGTCCGTGAGGACGCCCGGGACTACTTGCGCGACGCGATCCCCGAGAAGAGCTCACCGGCGGAGCGCGCGGCCTGGTGGAAAGGGCTCACACCCGACCGGCAGGCCGAGCTCCTGTCCGTCTACCCGGACGTGCTCGGAAACCTCGACGGCATCCCGTCCGCGGTACGCGACGACGCCAACCGCGACAACCTGCAGATGCTCATGGGCAAGCTGTCCGGGCAGGACGACGAGAAGTCACGAACCCAGCTCGCGGGCATGCGTTCCATCGACAGCCAGCTGTGGAACCAGAAGCCGGGCGAGCCCCCGATGTACCTCCTCGGCATCGGTGACCAGGGCGGCGGCCGCGCCATCGTGGCCTTCGGCAACCCCGACACGTCCCGCAACGTGTCCGCGTACGTACCGGGGCTGGGCACGGCACTGGATGCGGACTTCGCCCGCAACGACGTCCAGCGGGCCCGCGACACGGCCCTCGGGGCCCGGAGATTCGATCCGAGCTCGGCGGCCATCGTCTGGCTCGGCTACGACGCGCCACAGCTGCCCGCGGACCACCTGGTGGACAACCTCGACGTCATGTCCGAGGAGCACGCCCGCAGGGGTGCACCCGACTACAACCGGTTCATGGCCGGCATCAGCGCCACGAACGAGAACCCCGACCCGCACATCACCGCGCTCGGGCACTCCTACGGATCGCTCACGGTCGGCCAGGCCGCACAGCTCGACGGTGGGATCCCGGGCGCCGATGACATCATCCTGGTCGGCAGCCCCGGCACCGGCGCTCACCACGCCGACCAGCTCAACGTCGGCAAGGACCACGTGTTCGTCGGAGCGTCCGACCACGATCCCGTGACCATGCTCCCGAACAAGTCCGAGTCCAACGGCATGCTGAGCGGCGCGGGCTTGGGCGCAGCGGGATTCCCCGGCGCCGTCGTCGCGGGCGGAGCCGCAGGATTCCTCCTCGGCGACGCCGTCACCGACGAGAGCGAGATCTACTTCGGTACGGACCCGGCCAGCAAGGACTTCGGCGCCCACCGCTTCCTGGTGGCCGACGGACCCAAGCCGTTCATCGAGGGCAACGGGCCCTTCGACGCCCACTCGAACTACTTCAACCCGTTGAAGGACCAGGACTCCGCGTCCAACATCGCCCGGATCATCGCTGGTCAGTCCGGAGCAATCAGCACGGAGGAGCCTCGATGAGACGGTCCCGGATCACCGCCGCGCTGCTCCTGCTGGCGGCCTTCGCCACAGCATGCGGCGGGCCGGACACGACAGCCAAGAAGGGGAACACCGGCGTGAACATGCAACAGGGTGCCGAACGGGCCGATGCGATCCTCCAGGAGACGCTCGCCGCCGTACGTCCGGAACTGCGCTGGAACCATGGTCCCTCCGCGGACGCCGGCTGTACGAACACGGCGGGTGGCTCCACGGGTACCGGAGCCGCCAAACGCTCGGTCCTCATCCTGACCATCGTCTCCGAGCAGCGCCGCGGCGCTCTCCTCGGGGTCATCGAGCGCGAATGGACGGGCCGCGGCTACAAGGTCACCTCCGTGAACAAGAGCCCCGACTTTCCCGCGATGCGAGCCAGCACGCCGGACGGCTACAGCCTGTCCGTCGAAGTCGCCGCCGAAGGGCAGTTCTTCCTCGATGCGGCCACTCCCTGCCTGACCGACTCGCCCGTGCAGGACCCGACGACCCCACCCAACACCCCGGTGCGCACCGCCCCGTACCCCCAGCGTCCGGACGTACGGGACGACTTCTGGAGCGCGGCCGCCCCCGTTCCGTCGGACAGCCCCGCCCCCTGAGGGGCCCGCACCCGGTCGCGGACGTGCAGCGGAGCCGCCCGGCGCGGTCAGCGGGCGGTCGCGGGGCGGGATTCGACCAGGGTGAAGACCGCGCCCTCCGGGTCGGTGACCGTGGAGACCCTGCCCGTCAGGCCCTCGCGGGGCGGCTGGATGACGCGGCCGCCGAGCCGGTGGACCCGGGCCGCGGCCGTGTCCACGTCCTCGACCTCGAAGTACGTCATCCAGTGCGGGCCTCGGTCGTGCGGGAGCGAGCGTCCGACCCCGTGCACGGCGGCGACCGGGCGCCCGTCCAGCAGCAGGGTGACGTAGTCGAAGTCGGAAGTGGCCGTGGCGTGCGTCTCGGCCTCGTGGCCGAAGACGTGCTGGTAGAACTTGCCGACGGTCGAGGTGTCCTGCGTGACCAGCTCGGCCCAGACCGGGGTGCCGGGGACGCCCGACAGCCGGGTCCCGATGTGTTCCTCGGCCTGCCAGATCCCGAAGATCGCGCCCAGCGGATCGGAGCAGATCGCCACCCGCCCCTCGCCGCCCGCGTCCAGCGGGCCCACCGCGACCGTGCCGCCGCAGGAGCGGATCGTCTCGGCGGTCGAGTCCGCGTCGTCGGTGGCGAAGTACGTGGTCCAGGCCACCGGAAGGTGGCGGTCCGGCGGCATCTCGCCGATGCCGGCCACCTCTTGGCCGTCGAGGAAGGCGCGGACGTACGGGCCGAACGGCTGGGGGCCGGGCTCGTACTCCCAGCGGAACAGGTCGGTGTAGAAGGCCTCGGTGGTCCCGAGGCCGTGCACCATCAGACTCGACCAGCACGGCGTGCCGGGCGGGCGCCGCGTTTCTTCCGGTTCCTCGGTCATGTCAGCGCTCTCCTCCGTCGTCGCTCATCCCGGACCAGATGCTTCCACTACGGCGGGTCCGGCGCGCCTCGACCGGCCGGGGTTTCGCCGACGCGGGGAGAGATGACCGAATCGATGCGGCCTGTCGATGTCGGGCTTGTTACACGGGCCGCGGAGCGGGGAGGAAGATGGGCCGTATGACTGCGAACTCCGCTCCTCCCGTGATCGTTTCCGCCGCCGAACTGATGGACGAGATGGCCGGCTCGCGGCCGCCGGTGCTGCTCGACATCCGCTGGCAGCTGGGTGGTCCGAACCTGCGTTCCGCGTACGAGGCCGGCCACCTGCCGGGGGCCGTGTACGTGGACCTCGACCGCGAACTGGCAGGTCCGCCGGGATCCGGCGGCCGCCACCCGCTGCCGGAGCCGGAGGAGTTCGGGGCCGTCATGCGCCGGGCCGGGGTCTTCGCCGACGCGCCAGTGGTCGTGTACGACGGAGGTCTGGGCTGGGCCGCCGCTCGGGCGTGGTGGCTCTTGCGCTGGACGGGTCACACGGACGTACGGGTACTGGACGGGGGACTGGCCGCGTGGACGGCGGCGGGCGGTCCGGTGACGGAGGATACCGCCACCGTTACGCAGGGCGATTTCAAGCCAAACCCGGGGGCGGTGGGGCTGCTGGACGCGGACGCGGCGGCCGATCTTGCGCGCAGCGGCATCCTGCTGGACGCCCGGGCGGGGGAGCGCTACCGGGGCGAGATCGAGCCGATCGACCGGGTCGGTGGACACATTCCGGGCGCGGTGTCGGCGCCGACGACGGAGAACGTGGACGCGGACGGGAGGTTCCTCACGGCGGACGCTCTGCGGGCGCGCTTCGCCGGCCTGGGCGCCTCGGGTGCGCGACCGGTCGGCGTGTACTGCGGTTCGGGGGTCTCGGGGGCGCACGAGGTGCTGGCCCTGGAAGTGGCGGGGATCCCGGCCGCCCTGTACGCGGGCAGCTGGTCGGAATGGTCCGGTGACCCGGCGCGCCCCGTGGCCACGGGCCCGGACCCGCAGTAGGGACTGCGCCCCGGGCCCCCGCCCAGGGCGTCCCGCCCCGGGCCCCCGCCCAGGGCGTCCCGCCCCGGGCCCCCGCCCAGGGCGTCCCGCCCCGGGCCCAGGGCCCCGCGCCCGCGCCCCGCGCCTGTGAGGGCGGCGGGGCCGGGCGCACGGGTGCCGCGCTACTCCCGCTTCACTCCTGCTTCTTGCGGCGCGTGCCGAAGACGATCTCGTCCCAGCTCGGGACCGCCGCGCGGCGGCCGGGGCGGACGCCGTCGGCCTCCGCCTGCCGGTCCGTGGTGCCGGTCAGGCGCTCGCGGTGGCCCGCCACCGTGCGCGGCATCAGGACGTCCGCGTACGCCGCGCCGGCCCCGGCGCTCGCCGAGGCCGCCGGGGGCTCCTCGGCTTCCGGCTGTTCCTCCGGCTCGGGCTCGGGGCGTTCGGGGACCACGAGGTCGCCGCGGAAGCTGGGGACGGCCTCCAACAGGCTCGTCAGCGTGTCCCGCTCCTCCTCCGGCTCGGGCGCGGGCGCCGCGGTGGCGGCCCGCTCCAACTGCCGGTCCAGGGCCCGGTCCAGTGGCCGGTCCCGCGGCAACCGCGCGATCCGCGGTACGAACGGGAAGCTGGGCTCCGGCGTCGCCGGGAGGTCGTCGGCCTCGCCGATCAGCGAACGGGCCTCGTCGTCGACGGCCACGACCAGTCGGCGCGGCGGGTCGTACGTCCAGCTCGCCGAGTGCGGTTCGCCCGCCACCCGGTAGACGAGCAGGACCTCCCAGGTGCCGTCGTCGCGGCGCCAGGAGTCCCACTGCACGGACTCCTTCTCGGCGCCGCGCAGCGTGAGCCGCTCCTGTACCGCCTCGCCGAGCTGGGGTCCGGTGTTCTCACCGGGCCGGCGCACGGGGGTCTTGCGGGCCCGCTCGGCCATGAATGCGCGTTCGGCGAGCACCGGGCCCTCGAAGCGGCGTACGCGGTCGACGGGGATGCCCGCGAGTTGAGCGACCTCCTCGGCGGAGGCACCGGCTCGTATGCGGGCCTGGATGTCACGGGGGCGGAGGTGGCTCTCCACCTCGATCTCGATCTGGTTCAGGCGCGCGCGGTCGTTGCGCACGGCAGCCCGCAGCCGCTCGTCGATCGGAAGCGTGTACTCCGTGCTGTCCGCAGCCTTGAGCACCAGTCGTGTGCCGTCATTTGAGACGGCCACGACACGCAGTTCGGGCATGGGGACCTCCCGGGTGGTGCCTGCCGACGTCACGTGCGTCGCTGCTTCCGCTAGTCGAGTGTGGCCTGCCCGGGTGCAGCCTGCCACAACCTTGCCGAGTTCAACCGGCGTGTCGGGCATGCGCCCTTGATCGCCGTTATGGCACGGTTACCTGTTGGGCACGCACAGTGACCGAACGGTTACTGTGCGCATCAGGAACGCGTGCAATGCCGCGGCATCACCGGTCTCGAGTGCCGTTTCTCCATCAGTCGGCCCCCTCTCCCGAGTCCGGACATCCGTAAGGAAGGACGGCCCCAGGGCTCGCCACAGTACTCCATTCGGGCCACCTGGGTGGACCGCCGCGCCGCCGAACTTGTCGTGGGCGGCGGGAGTTGGGCTGCCCCGAATCGGGCGGGACCTGCGCCCGCGGCGGTTTTCGCGTGTCTTGCTTCACAGAATCCCCAGAAACGGAACTATTCGTTTCGCTCGGGGGTCAGTAACTGCTGAGAGCGGTGAAGCGCGAGACGTCGCGAGAGGCAGCACACACAGGGGATGAGGATGGGTCAGAAGGCCACGCCGGAGGTCGAACCCGGGTCCGTCCTGAGCGGGACGGCCGGCGCGGACGCAGCGAGCGGCGCGGATGGCGCCGAGAAGAAGCTCGATCTGAGCGTGGCCCAGATCGCGGGCTCCTCCCTCGCCACCGTCGCGGCCGCCCTGCTCGCCTCGCAGCTGGGCGTCTACGGGACCATCCTGGGCGCCGGCGTGGTGAGCGTGGTCGCCACCGCCGGCGGCCCCGTCATCCAGCACTTCTTCAAGCGCACCGGCGACCAGCTCCGCGAGAGCGCCCGCCCCAGGGCCCGTCAGCTCCCGCCGCCCGGCGCGGAGAAGGCGTCCGGCGCGCAGAAGGCGTCCGGCGCCGCCCTGCCGCCCCGCGCCGTCCCGCCCTCCGGGGAGTTCGGCGAAGCCACCGTGCACGGCACCCGCGTACGGGGCTGGAAGCGGACTGCGGTGGCCTCGGGCGCGGCCTTCGCCATCGCGCTGGGCGGGCTCGGGGCCTACGAGGCCTTCTCCGGCACGGCGATCAGCCAGGGCGGCGGAACCATCTGGTCCGGCGGTACGCACAAGGTGAGCGACGAGGAGCCGGCCGGCCCCGGCAAGGGCCCCGGCTCCGGCGGCAAGGGCGGGGCGACCCCGGAATCCGGGACCTCCCCCAGCCCTTCGGCCCCGCACGGCGGCCGGGACCCCGGCCCCGACGGCGGCGCCGTTCCCTCGTCCCCGGAGCCCTCCGGCTCCTCCGACTCCGATTCCGGCGGCCCGGCGCCGAGCCCGAGCCCGCCCGGTCCGACCCCGAGCCCGAAGCCCACCCCCACCCCGAAGCCCACGCCCACGCCGGACACCAGCGGCGAGGGGCGCCGGCCGTCCCCCTGAGCCGGAGCTACCCGCCCAGGACCCGGCGCAGGTAGTCGTTGCCGAACAGCCGGTCCGGGTCCAGCCGGTCGCGCAGCGCGGTGAACTCGCCGAAGCGCGGGTAGACGCCGGCGAAGTACTCCGCGTCCCGCGTGTGCACCTTGCCCCAGTGCGGGCGCCCGCCGTGCGCAGTGAAGATCCGCTCGGCGGCCGTGAAGTAGGCCTGGTACGGGGTGCCCTTGTACATGTGGACGGCGATGTACGCGGTCTCCCGCCCCGAGGCCGTCGACAGTGCGATGTCGTCCGCCGGAGCCGTCCGCACCTCCACCGGGAAGCTGACGCGCAGCCCGGAGCGGTCCACCATCGACTTCAGCTCCCGCAGCGCCTCGACGACCCGCTCGCGCGGGAGTGCGTACTCCATCTCCACGAAGCGCACCCGGCGCGGGCTGGTGAACACCTTGTACGGGATGTCCGTGTAGGTGCGCGCGGACAGGGCGCGGCTCGCGATCCGGGCGATGGAGGGGATGGTCGCCGGGACCGCGCGGCCGAGGGAGTTGACGGCCTGGAAGACGCCGTTGGACAGCAGCTCGTCCTCGACCCAGGCGCTCACGGCTCCGGGCGGGGCGGCGGGGCCCTGGCTGCGGTTGTTGCGCTTGGTGTTGCAGTTGCCGGTGTGCGGGAACCAGTAGAACTCGAAGTGCTCGTTCTCCGCGAAGTGCTGCTCGAACTCGGCGGTCACCCGGTCGAAGTCCATGGGCTCCTCACGGGCGGTCAGGAAGAAGACCGGCTCCACGGCGAAGGTGATCGCGGTGACGATGCCGAGGGCGCCGATGCCGATCCGGGCGGCCGCGAAGACGTCGGGGTTCTCCTTCTCGGAGCACGTGAGCAGCCGCCCGTCGGCCGTGACCAGCTCCAGGCCGCGGATCTGGGCGGAGATGGAGGCCGAGTCCCGGCCGGTGCCGTGGGTTCCGGTGCTGGTGGCGCCGGAGACCGTCTGCTCCATGATGTCGCCCATGTTGGTGAGCGAGAGCCCTTCCCGGGCCAGGGCCGTGTTCAGGTCCTTGAGCACCGTGCCCGCGGCCACCGTCACGGTGCCGGCGCTCCGGTCGATCTCCCGGATCCCGGCCAGCGCCTGCGGACGTACGAGCACCCCGTCGGTCGCGGCGGCCGCGGTGAAGGAGTGGCCGGTGCCGACCGCCTTCACCTTCAGCCCGTCCTCGGCGGCCCGGCGCACCGCCTCCTGAAGCTCCCCGACCGAGGCCGGGGTCACCACGCGCGCGGGCGTGGCCGTGACGTTGCCCGCCCAGTTATGCCACGCGGTCGCCCTGCTGCTGCGTCCTGTTGTCGCCGTCCCCATCGGTTGCTGGCTCCTCCCCTTGCGCCGGCTTCGTCAGCCGGCGGTATCCCGCGAACGCAACCGCCGCCGCGGCCACCCCCGACGAGATGGAGACGACGTACCCGCTGCGCGCCCCGGAGGCGTCGATGACCAGTCCGGTCACCGACGAGCCGACCGCGACGCCGACCGCGAGGCCGGTGCTGATCCAGGTCATGCCCTCGGTCAGCTTCGCGCGTGGTACGTGCGCCTCGATCAGGGCCATCGTGGTGATCATCGTGGGAGCGATGGCGAGGCCCGAGACGAAGAGCGCCACGGCCAGAAACGGAAGGTTCCCGGCCAGTAGGAGGGGGATCATACTCACGGCCATCGCACATACGCCCAGTACCCAACGGCGTTCGCTCTTGCCCTTGAGGTGGAGGAGGCCGAAGACGATGCCCGCCAGGCAGGATCCGAACGCCCAGATGGCGAGGATGAAGCTGGCGGCGGACTTGTGGCCCTGCTCCTCGGCGAAGGCCAGCGTGGAGACGTCGATGGAGCCGAAGATCGCGCCGGTCGCCACGAACGTCGCGGTCAGCACCTGCAGTCCGGGGGAGCGCAGGGCGGAGGTGCGGTCCCCGTGCTCCTCGCGCGGGTGCGGCGCGGGCTCGGTGGAGCGCTGCGCGGTCAGGAGCCAGACGCCGACGAGCAGGCAGAGGGCGGCGATCAGCGGACCGGCCTCGGGGAACCAGGTGGTGGACAGTCCGATGGCGATGATCGGGCCGAAGATGAAGCAGACCTCGTCCACGACGGACTCGAAGGAGTACGCGGTGTGCAGTTCGCGCGGGGAGTCCCGGTAGATCACGGTCCACCGGGCGCGGACCATCGAGCCGACGCTCGGGACGCAGCCGGCGACGGCCGCGCAGACGAACAGGGTCCAGTCCGGCCACCCGTTGGCGGCGGCCGCCAGCAGGACGGCGACCGAGGCCACGCAGACGAGGGTGGCGGGCCGCAGCACCCGCCGCTGCCCGTACTGGTCCACCAGGCGGGAGACCTGGGGGCCGATGAACGCGGCGGCCAGGGCGAGGGTGCCGGTGAGGGCGCTCGCCATCGCGTAGCGGCCGGTGATCTCGGAGATCATCGTCAGGATGCCGACGCCGACCATGGATATGGGCAGGCGGCCGATGAGGCCTGCGGCGCTGAACCCCAGGGTGCCGGGGGCCGCGAAGATCGCGCGGTAGGGACTGGGCAAGGTGCCCTCCGTAAGGGACGTCATTGGCCCATACAGGTTACGACCGCCGACAAGGCACCCGCACGGGGAGAATCCGGACCGGAACCCGCACCGGGATCCGGAAGGGAACTTAGGGTTACCTTACCCAGCTTGGGTGGGGGCGCGCCGCCGGGCCGGTTCCCGGGCGGGGACCCCGAGTGGCAGGATTCGAACCATGTCAGACCAGCTCCGCGCCGCCGCCTCGCCCCCGGCCGAAGGCCTCGCCGCCCCCTACGACGCCCTCCTGCTGCTCTCCTTCGGCGGCCCCGAAGGACCCGACGACGTCGTGCCGTTCCTGGAGAACGTCACGCGCGGGCGCGGCATCCCGCGCGAGCGGCTCAAGGAGGTCGGGCAGCACTACTTCGGCTTCGGCGGGGTCAGCCCGATCAACGGGCAGAACCGCGAACTGCTGGACGCCCTGCGCAAGGACTTCGCCGAGCACGGGCTGGACCTGCCCGTGTACTGGGGCAACCGGAACTGGGCCCCGTACCTCGACGACGTGCTGCGGGAGATGGCCGCCGACGGGCGCCGCCGGATCGCGGTGCTCGCGACCAGCGCGTACGCCTCGTACTCGGGGTGCCGGCAGTACCGCGAGAACCTCGCGGACGCGCTGGCGGCGCTGGCCGCCGACGGCGTCGCCGAGCTGCCGCAGGTCGACAAGCTGCGGCACTACTTCAACCACCCCGGCTTCGTACAGCCGATGATCGACGGGGTGCTCGCCGCGCTGGAGTCGCTGCCGCAGGAGGTGCGCTCCGGCGCGCACCTCGCCTTCACCACCCATTCGATCCCCACCGCGGCCGCCGACACCTCCGGCCCGGTCGAGGAGCACACCGCCGACGGCGAGGGCGGGGCCTACGTCAAGCAGCACCTGGACGTCGCCCAGGTGATCGCGGACGCGGTACGGGCCGAGACGGGCACGGAGCTGCCCTGGGAGCTCGTCTACCAGTCGCGCAGCGGCGCCCCGCACGTCCCGTGGCTGGAGCCGGACATCTGCGACCACCTGGAGGCGCTGCACGGGGCCGGCGCGCCGGCGGTCGTGATGGTGCCGATCGGGTTCGTCTCGGACCACATGGAGGTCCTGTACGACCTCGACACGGAGGCGACCGCCAAGGCCGCCGAACTCGGGCTGCCGATCGCCCGGTCGGCGACCGTCGGGGCCGATCCGCGCTTCGCGGCGGCGGTCCGGGAGCTGGTGCTGGAGCGCGCCGCCACGGAGCGGGGCGAGCCGGTGGAGCGGTGCGCGCTGGGGCTGCTCGGGCCCAGCCACGACCTGTGCGCGGTGGGCTGCTGCCCGGCGCGCGCGCCCCGGCCGGCGGCCGCGGGCGCCGACAGCCCGTACGCGCGGGAGGGGCTGGCGTGATCTCCGAAGAGCTGAAGGCCGAACTGCTGGACGTGGCCCTGGACGCCGCAGGGCAGGCCGGGGAGCTGCTGCGGGACGGCCGTCCCGCCGATCTCGGGGTGGCGGCGACGAAGAGCAGCCCGATCGACGTGGTGACCGAGATGGACATCGCGGCGGAGAAGCTGATCACCGGGGTCCTCGCGCGGCGCCGGCCCGAGGACGGGCTGCTGGGCGAGGAGGGCGCGGACGTACCCGGGACCAGCGGGGTCCGGTGGGTCGTGGACCCGCTGGACGGCACCGTCAACTACCTGTACGGGCTGCCGAGCTGGAGCGTGTCGATCGCCGCCGAGTACGGGGGCGAGACGGTGGTCGGGGTCGTGGCGGCCCCGATGCGGCGCGAGACGTACCGCGCGGTGCTCGGCGGCGGGGCCTGGCTGGACGGGGTCCGCCTCGCCTGCCGGGCGGCGGCGCCGCTGGACCAGGCGCTGGTCGCGACCGGGTTCGCCTACCTCCAGACGCGCAAGGAGCAGCAGGCGGAGGTGGCCCGGCGGGTGATCCCCCGGGTACGGGACGTGCGGCGCGGCGGATCGGCGGCACTGGACCTGAGCGACGTCGCCGCCGGGCGGCTGGACGCGTACTACGAGCGCGGGCTGAACCCCTGGGACCTGGCCGCGGGCGAGCTGATCGCGCGGGAGGCCGGGGCGCTGACCGGCGGGCGCCCGGGGCGGCCGGCCTCGGGGGAGCTGGCGCTGGCCGCCACGCCGGCGGTGTTCGCCTCGCTCCAGCCGCTGCTGGAGGAGGCCGGGGCCTGGCACGACTGACACGGCGCCGCCGCCCCGGTACGGCCGCCGCCGCCCTGGCCCCGGCATGAGGGAACCCCGGCGGCCGCGGTGCGGCCGCCGGGGTTCCGGCTGGACTGGAGGTCGTCAGCAGGCGGATACGGATACGGGAACGCCGTGTTCGGCGGCGAGGCGCTGGAGATCTTCCAGTTCCGCCTGCTCCACTTCCACGAGGAAGTCGTCGCCCGTCTCGCGGGCCTGGTCGAGGTCCGACTGCGTGGCCCGGATGCGCTGCAGGAGACCCGCGGTGAATGCGTCCATGATGGGTTCGCCCCCTCTTCGTGGGTCGGCGGCGGCACGTGGCAGTCCGCCGTCAGGAGTGGTTGGGGTGTGCTGTCGTCCTCCCCGGCACCCTGGGCCCAGAAACCTCGGGAAGCGAGGGAATCCTCACTTCCGTCCTCCGCGGGTCCCGGAGGGGCGCCTTACAGCCGGTTTACGGCTGAAACGGGCAGGATGGACGACGCAATACACGTGTGCCCTCAGGGCTCGATGGAAGGAAACGACGTGCGCGTACTCGTCGTCGAGGACGAGCAGCTGCTCGCCGATGCGGTGGCCACCGGGCTGCGCCGGGAGGCCATGGCCGTGGACGTCGTGTACGACGGCGCCGCGGCCCTGGAGCGCGTCGGGGTGAACGACTACGACGTGGTGGTGCTCGACCGGGACCTCCCCCTCGTGCACGGCGACGACGTCTGCCGGAAGATCGTCGAGCTGGGCATGCCCACCCGCGTGCTGATGCTGACGGCGTCCGGCGATGTGAGCGACCGGGTGGAGGGCCTTGAGCTGGGCGCCGACGACTACCTGCCCAAGCCGTTCGCGTTCAGCGAGCTGACCGCCCGCGTGCGCGCCCTGGGGCGGCGCACCACCGTGGCCCTGCCCCCCGTGCTGGAGCGGGCCGGCATCAAGCTGGACCCCAACCGGCGCGAGGTGTTCCGTGAGGGCAGGGAGGTGCAGCTGGCTCCCAAGGAGTTCGCGGTCCTGGAGGTTCTCATGCGGAGCGAGGGGACCGTGGTCTCCGCCGAGCAGCTGCTGGAGAAGGCATGGGACGAGAACACCGACCCCTTCACGAACGTGGTGCGGGTGACGGTCATGACCCTGCGGCGCAAGCTGGGGGAGCCGCCGGTCATCGTGACCGTGCCCGGCTCCGGCTACCGGATCTGACGCGGGTGGCGGCGACCCCGGCACCGCCCACGGTGCCGCCGAGACCGACCTGGGACCCCGGCCAGCCCGAGGGTCCCTTCCCTTGGCTGCGGCCGACCATCCGCATACGCCTGACCCTGCTCTACGGCGGGATGTTCCTGATCGCGGGCATCCTGCTGCTGTCGATCATCTACCTGCTGGCGGCCCAGGCGCTGCGCGAGGGCAACGGACTGCCGTTCAAGATCGTGGGCGGCACGGACATCCAGGTCACCAGCACCTGCCCGGGCGTGGTCGGCAAGGGCCAGAAGTACGAGCAGTTCAACGACGTGATCAACACCTGCATCCTGGAGCAGCGCCGGCACGCGCTGGACGACCTGCTCAGCCGGTCGCTGATGGCCCTCCTCGGCCTCAGCATCATCGCTTTCGCCTTCGGATACGCGATGGCCGGCCGGGTGCTCTCGCCGCTGGGCAAGATCACCCGGACCGCCCGCCGGGTGGTGGGCTCCGACCTGACCCGGCGGATCGAGCTGGACGGGCCGGAGGACGAGCTCAAGGAGCTCGCCGACACCTTCGACGAGATGCTCGACCGGCTGGAGCGGGCCTTCACCGCCCAGCAGCGGTTCGTCGCGAACGCCTCGCACGAGCTGCGCACACCCCTGGCCATCAACCGGACACTGCTGGAGGTGCACCTGTCGGACCCGGGTGCGCCGGTGGAGCTCCAGCAGCTGGGCAAGACGCTGCTGGCCACCAACGAACGCAGCGAGCAGCTGGTCGAAGGCCTGTTGCTGCTGGCCCGCAGCGACAACCAGATAGTCGAGCGCAAGCCCGTGGACCTGGCGGAGGTCGCCTCGCGGGCCATCGACCAGGCGCGCGGCGAGGCCGCGACGAAGGGCGTGGAGATCCGCGGCGAGCGGGCGCCGGCCGTGGTCCAGGGCAACGGCGTCCTGCTGGAGCGGATCGCGCTCAACCTGGTGCAGAACGCCGTCCGGTACAACGTGCCGGAGGGCGGCTGGGTGGAGGTGACCACCGAGTCCCAGCACGGCCAGGCGATCCTCGTCGTCTCGAACACGGGTCCCGTGGTTCCCGCGTACGAGGTGGACAACCTCTTCGAGCCCTTCAGACGGCTGCGTACGGAGCGAACGGGCAGCGACAAGGGTGTGGGGCTCGGCCTGTCGATCGCGCGCTCCGTGGCGCGCGCTCACGGCGGACGGATCGCGGCGACGCCCCGCGAGGGGGGTGGCCTCGTGATGCGTGTCACTTTGCCCCTGTGAGTCCCCTGGCCGCTTGTTCGCTGTTGGCTGAATTGCGAGGAGGCGGTGAGGGGGGCGCCTGTGTGATCGATCACATTGGCGAGTGTTGGGTCATGTGCGTTCAGTGACCCCAGAGGGGGCCGGAAAGCCCGGGAAGTCCGGGTTTCCCGCCCCTCGAACGGCGGGAAATACACGGGGTGGCGTTTGTGCAAGACGGCCCCCGGACCGTGTACGGTCCCGGTCGTCATCCCAGCCAATCGCTCCTTCAGGTGTGCGGCTGGGTGTCGATTGAGTAACAGACCTTGATGTGAGGCAAAATCTCCGCCTCAGGTCGGGCACAAGTCCGGCCTCTCGCGCGTTACGTGCGCTGAGACACCGCTAAATCCCAGAGGGGGAGAGCGAAAAATGGCAACGGACTACGACACCCCACGCAAGACCGACGACGACGTCGACAACGACAGCATTGAAGAGCTGAAGGCCCGGCGCAACGAGAAGTCGTCTTCGAACGTCGACGTCGACGACTTCGACGCGGCGGAGGGCATGGAGCTCCCCGGCGCGGACCTCTCCAACGAGGAACTGGCCGTTCGGGTGCTGCCCAAGCAGGCCGATGAGTTCACCTGCATGAGCTGCTTCCTGGTGCACCACCGCAGCCAGCTGGCACGCGAGAAGAACGGCCAGCCGATCTGTCGCGACTGCGACTGAGAGGCGTCGGCCGTGACCGGCTCGACACCGTTTCGGAAGCGCCGCTTCCGAAAAGCTGGTGATCCGGCGGAAGCGCAAGAGGTGGCCACGGGCCCGGAAACGGGCCCAGCAGCCTCGGGCGTGCCCGCCGTGTCGTCCGGCACCGCCGCGGCGGTGCCTTCGGCCGCAGAGTCCGACGAGGGAGCCCGGCGCCGGTCCGGGGCTCGTCGGCTGCAAGCCGTCAAGAGTGGTGTGCGCAAGGGCGGCGAACATGCCAGGGCCGCCGTCCTGCACCTCACCGACCGCGTCATCGAGAACGCACCGCGCGTTCCGGTTCGGGACCTCGCGACCCTGCGCGCGCAGTTCCCGGGCCTCGGTCCCGATCAGCTTGCCGACAAGCTGATCGCGGGCGCCGCGTACGGCACCTCCACGGTCGGCGCGGGCATCGGAGCCGCGGCCATGCTGCCGGTGCCGCCCGCGATGCCCGCCGAACTGGCCGCGGAGATCACCGGGGTCGCCGCCATCGAGCTCAAACTCGTCGCCGAGCTCCACGAGGTCTACGGCCAGCGGCCGCCCGGGAACCTCAAGGACCGCAGCTTCGCCTACCTGACCGCGTGGACGGAGGAGCGCGGGGTGGACCTGACCAAGCCCACGACGCTGAACGTCGCGCTCGGCGGTCAGATGAAGCGCGAACTGCGCCAACAGATCATGAAGCGGACGTTCCGCAACCTGCCGAACCTGCTGCCCTTCATGGTGGGCGCCACCGTCGGCGCGGTCATGAACCACCGCGACACCCGCAAACTCGCCGAGAAGGTCCGTGCCGACCTGCGGAGCCGGGCCGTGGCGTGGGACTCGCTCCCGCAGCTCCCGCCCCTTGAGCAGCCCTCCCAGCCCCTTCCCGAGGCCACCAGGGCGGCGCTCGAAGGCTCCGACGGGGAGTGGCCCCCGGCCTGACGCCCGCCCGGATCAGCCCTTGGCCGAGCGGATCGCCTTGACCAGCGCCTGCGGCTCGCGCGTGGAGACGTACGCGTACGGGGTCGGGTCCTCGGGGTCGGTGATCGGGATGCGCACCGCCGTCGGGACGTAGCTGCGCAGCAGCATGAACGCGCGGGTGTCCGCCTTGTACGTGCGCCAGGCGCGCGCCTCCTCCGCGTCCAGCACCTCGGGCTCGCCCAGCGCCGCCACCGGGATCCGCGCCTCACCGGCCGCCAGCGCACCGTTCACCACGCGCACGCGCGCGGAGCCGTACGAACTGACCAGCATCCCGGCCAGCGCGGTGCCCCCGACCAGCCCGGCCAGCAGCGGCAGCGTGCCCAGCGGCAGCAGCATCAGCGCGCACGCCAGGCCGATGAGTACGGCGATGGCCCACCAGGAGCGGGGGGCGGTCAGACGTTCGTCGTGGTACGCGGGGGAGAGCTGCATAGCGCCTAGCCTGCCACGGGGCGACCGGTGGGTAGCGGCGCGGGTAAGGTCTGCGCCTGTGAGTGGACGAAACACAGCGTTGACGCCCCCGGACGATGCCGCCGCACCGGTCCGGCACCCCGACGCCCCGGCACCCGGCGAGCTGCTCGGTGCCCACTACGGGCACTGCTTCGGCTGCGGCGAGGGCCAGCCCCACGGACTCCACCTGGAGGCCCGCGCCGGGGAGGGCGTCCGCGTCAGCGCCGAGTTCACCGTTAAGCCCGCGCACCAGGGTGCCCCCGGTCTCGCCCACGGCGGCGTGCTCGCCACCGCGCTCGACGAGACGCTGGGCTCCCTGAACTGGCTGCTGCGCGTCATCGCGGTGACCGGACGGCTGGAGACCGACTTCGTGCGGCCGGTGCCGGTGGGCACCGTGCTGTACCTGGAGGCCGAGGTGACCGCCGTCGCCGGGCGCAAGATCTACTCCACCGCGGTCGGCCGCATAGGCGGGCCCGACGGCCCGGTCGCCGTGCGCGCGGACGCGCTCTTCATCGAGGTGAAGGTCGACCACTTCATCGACAACGGTCGGCCCGAGGAGATCCGGGCGGCGATGTCCGACCCGGACCAGGTCAGGCGCGCACGCGCCTTCGAGGTGAACCCCTGATGTCTGAGAACAACCACCCGCCCGTCGACGTGCTGATCAAGCGGGTCGACCCCGAGGTGCCCCTGCCCGCGTACGGCCACCCCGGTGACGCCGGCTGCGACCTGGTGACCACCGAGGCGGCCGTGCTGGAGCCCGGCGAGCGCGCCGTACTGCCCACGGGGGTGTCCATCGCCCTGCCCGACGGGTACGCGGCGTTCGTGCACCCGCGCTCGGGCCTGGCCGCCCGCTGCGGGCTCGCGCTCGTGAATGCCCCGGGGACGGTGGATGCCGGGTACCGTGGGGAGATCAAGGTGATCGTGGTCAATCTCGACCCGCGCGAGAGCGTCCGGTTCGAGCGCTTCGACCGCATTGCCCAGCTGGTTGTCCAGAGGGTCGAGAAGGTGCGCTTCCACGAGGTGGCGGAACTTCCCGGCTCGGCGCGGGCCGAGGGGGGTTTCGGCTCCACCGGCGGTCATGCGGCCGTGGCCGGATCCGGCGCTGGTCAGCAGGGTGGGAATGGCTACGCTTCGGTCGTACCCGACCGGGAAGGACAGTGACGTGTTCGGACGTCGCAAGAAGAACGACTCCGCCAAGGACGGCGGCGCGGCCGAGCAGGTCGTGGACGGCGTGGCCGGCGATGAGCAGGACGGCGGCGAGGAGCTCGGCACCGAGTCCGCGCCCCGCAGGGTGAACCTGCCGCCGGCCCCGCGGCCCGACGGCCCGTGGGACGTCTCCGAGGTGCCCGGCGCACCCGAGGAGGGTCGCGTCGACCTGGGCGGCATTCTCGTACCGGGTGTCGAGGGCATGGAGCTGCGCGTCGAGGTCGCCGGTGACGCGATCGTCGCCGCGACGGTCGTCCTCGGCGACAGCGCCGTACAGCTGCAGGCCTTCGCGGCGCCCAAGAAGGAAGGCATCTGGGGCGAGGTCCGCGAGGAGATCGCCACGGGCATCACCCAGCAGGGCGGCATCATCGACGAGGTCGAGGGTCCGCTGGGCTGGGAGCTGCGCGCCCAGGTGCCCGTACCGATGCCCGACGGCCAGACCGGCGCCCAGCTGGTCCGCTTCGTCGGCGTCGACGGCCCGCGCTGGTTCCTGCGCGGCGTCATCTCCGGCCAGGGCGCCGTGCGCCCCGAGTCGGCGGGCGTGCTGGAGCAGATCTTCCGCGAGACCGTCATCGTGCGCGGCGACGGCCCGATGGCTCCGCGCGACCCGATCGTGCTGAAGCTGCCGAACGACGCCCAGATGGTGCCGGACGGCGTGCAAACCGAGGACCAGGAGGGCTCGCGCTTCTCCGGTGGCATGGGCCAGCTGGAGCAGGGCCCGACGATCACCGAGGTCCGCTGACCGGACGCCGACCCGGCCGACCGGCCGGTTCCGGCCGCGGGCCGTACTCCTTCGGGGTACGGCCCGCTGTCGTATGCGCTGCCGTAGCCCGCTCGGGCGGCCGCGGGGCGCGGGCCCGGCGTCAGGGATCCGTCAGGGATGGGCGTACGGGCCCCGAAAGTGCGTGATCGGCGCAAACGTCCCGGAGAATGGGCGCATGGGACGCGGCACGCTACGGATCTATCTCGGCGCGGCACCCGGTGTGGGCAAGACGTACGCGATGCTGTCCGAGGCCCACCGCCGGGTGGAGCGGGGCGCCGACTGCGTCGTCGGCTTCGTCGAGCACCATGGGCGGCCGCGTACCGAGGTCATGCTGCACGGGCTCGAACAGGTCCCGCGCAGGCACCTCTCCTACCGGGGCGCCGAGTTCACCGAGATGGACGTGGACGCCGTACTGGCGCGCCGGCCCGCGATCGCGCTCGTGGACGAGCTCGCCCACACCAACGTGCCCGGTTCGCGCAACGCCAAGCGGTGGCAGGACGTGGAGGAGCTGCTGCGGGCGGGCATCGACGTGGTGACCACCGTGAACATCCAGCACCTGGAGTCGCTCGGCGACGTGGTGGAGTCCATCACCGGTGTACGGCAGCGGGAGACCGTGCCGGACGAGGTGGTGCGCCGGGCCGACCAGATCGAACTCGTCGACATGTCCCCGCAGGCCCTGCGCCGGCGAATGGCGCACGGGAACATCTACCAGTCCGACAAGGTCGACGCGGCCCTGTCCAACTACTTCCGCCCCGGGAACCTCACCGCCCTGCGCGAGCTGGCGCTGCTGTGGGTGGCCGACCGGGCCGACGAGTACCTCCAGGAGTACCGGGGCGAACACGGCATCCGCTCCACCTGGCAGGCCCGTGAGCGGATCGTCGTCGGCCTGACGGGCGGGCCCGAGGGCCGCACCCTCATCCGCCGTGCCTCCCGGATGGCCGCCAAGGGCTCGGGCAGCGAGATCCTCGCCGTCTACATCGCCCGCAGCGACGGGCTGACCTCGGCGTCGCCCAAGGAGCTCGCGGTCCAGCGGACGCTGGTCGAGGATCTTGGCGGAACGTTCCACCATGTGATCGGCGACGACATCCCCGAGGCGCTGCTCGAATTCGCCCGCGGGGTCAACGCCACCCAGATCGTCCTCGGCTCCAGCCGCCGCAAGGCCTGGCAGTACGTGTTCGGCCCGGGCGTCGGCGCCACGGTCGCCCGCGACTCGGGGCCGGACCTCGACGTGCACATCGTCACGCACGAGGAGGTCGCCCGGGGCCGCGGCCTGCCCGTGGTCCGCTCCGCGGCCCGGCTCGGCCGGCCCCGGATCATCGCCGGCTGGATCGTGGGGATCGTCTTCCCCGCCCTGCTGGCCGTCCTGCTCACGCACGTCAACGCCGATCCGGGCCTCGCCAACGAGATGCTGCTGTTCCTCGCGCTGACCGTGGCCGCCGCCCTGCTGGGCGGGCTCTGGCCGGCGCTGGCCTCGGCCGCCTTCGGCTCGCTGCTGCTGAACTACTTCTTCGCCCCGCCCGTCCACCGGTTCACCATCTCGGACCCGAAGAACATCGTGGCCATCGCCGTCTTCTTCGGGGTGGCGGTCTCGGTGGCCTCGGTGGTGGACCTGGCGGCCCGGCGCACCCACCAGGCCGCCCGGCTGCGCGCCGAGTCGGAGATCCTCTCCTTCCTGGCCGGCAGCGTGCTCCGCGGCGAGACCACGCTGGACGCGCTGCTGGAGCGGGTGCGCGAGACCTTCGCCATGGAGTCCGTGGCCCTGCTGGAACGTACGAGCGACGTCGAGCCCTGGAAGCCGGCCGGCAGCGTCGGCCCGCACCCGGTCGGCCGCCCCGAGGACGCCGATGTGGACATGCCCATCGGGGACCACATGGCGCTGGCCCTGTCCGGCCGGGTGCTGCCCGCCGAGGACCGGCGCGTGCTCGGCGCCTTCGCCGCCCAGGCCGCCGTGGTCCTGGACCGGCAGCGGCTGGTCGGGGAGGCCGAGGAGGCCCGCCGGCTGGCAGAGGGCAACCGGATCCGCACCGCGCTGCTGGCCGCCGTCAGCCATGACCTGCGTACGCCGCTGGCCTCCATCAAGGCCTCCGTGTCCTCCCTGCGCTCCGACGACGTGGACTGGTCCGAGGAGGACCGGGCCGAACTCCTCGAAGGCATCGAGGACGGCGCCGACCGGCTCGACCACCTGGTGGGCAACCTCCTCGACATGTCCCGGCTGCAGACCGGCACCGTGACCCCGCTGATCCGGGAGATCGACCTCGACGAGGTGGTCCCGATGGCGCTGGGCGGCGTACCGGAGGACAGCGTGGTCCTGGACGTCCCGGAGACGCTGCCGATGGTGGCCGTGGACCCCGGGCTGCTGGAGCGCAGCGTGGCCAACGTCGTGGAGAACGCCGTCAAGTACAGCCCGCCCGACGAGCGGGTACTGGTCCGGGCGAGCCACCTGGGCGACCGGGTCGAGGTACGCGTCGTGGACCGCGGGCCCGGGGTGCCCGACGAGGCCAAGGACCGCATCTTCGCCCCCTTCCAGCGGCACGGGGACGCCCCGCGCGGCGCCGGGGTGGGCCTCGGCCTCGCGGTGGCCCGCGGTTTCGCCGAGGCCATGGACGGCACCCTCGCGGCCGAGGACACTCCCGGCGGCGGACTGACCATGGTGCTGACGCTGCGCGCCGCGACGCGCGACAGTGGACCCGAGCGCGCCGCGCCGGGCGGCGGTGGCGCGGCCTCCGGCACCTCCGGCGCATCCGAAGCCTCCGACCTCAACGATCCCGACCCCGTACGACAGAAAGCAGGACCTCAATGACCCGGGTGCTCGTGGTGGACGACGAGCCGCAGATCGTCCGAGCCCTCGTGATCAACCTGAAGGCGCGCAAGTACGAGGTCGACGCCGCGGCGGACGGGGCCCAGGCCCTGGAGCTCGCGGCCGCCCGCCACCCCGACGTGGTCGTCCTCGACCTGGGCCTGCCCGACATGGACGGCGTCGAGGTGATCAAGGGGCTGCGCGGCTGGACCCGGGTGCCGATCCTGGTCCTCTCGGCCCGGCACAGCTCCGACGAGAAGGTCGAGGCCCTGGACGCCGGGGCCGACGACTACGTCACCAAGCCCTTCGGCATGGACGAGCTGCTCGCCCGGCTGCGCGCGGCCGTCCGCCGGGCCGAGCCGGGAGCGGCCTCCGGCGAGGACGAGGTGATCGTGGAGACCGACGGCTTCACCGTGGACCTGGCCGCCAAGAAGGCCGTGCGCGAGGGGCGCGACGTACGGCTGACGCCCACCGAATGGCACCTGCTGGAGGTACTGGTCCGCAACGGGGGCAAGCTGGTGAGCCAGAAGCAGCTCCTCCAGGAGGTCTGGGGGCCCTCGTACGGCACCGAGACCAACTACCTGCGGGTCTACATGGCCCAGCTGCGGCGCAAGCTGGAGGCGGACCCCTCGCATCCGCGGCACTTCATCACGGAACCGGGCATGGGATACCGCTTCGAGAGGTAGCGGGGGCGCCGGTACGCTTCCTGTATGAGTGCTGAACCGCGTCCCGAGAAGTCCGTCAAGCCGGTCAGGCCGGCGGGCCGGTTCCGGAGGATGATAGAGCGGCTGTCGACCTCGCAGGAGGAGCTGCATTCGGCGGAGCTGCAGGAGGCCGCAGAAGCCGCGGGATGCACGCGGATCTGCGACTCCCACGACCGCCAGATAGTCAAGGTGACGGGAACCCTGCGTACCGTCACCCTCCGGCCGCGCGCCGGGGTGCCCGCCCTGGAGGCGGAGCTCTTCGACGGCTCGGCGGCACTGGACGTGGTCTGGCTCGGGCGTCGCTCGATCGTGGGAATCGAACCGGGCCGGCGCATGATCGCCTCAGGGCGGATCGCGATGAGCCACGGCCGCCGGGTCCTCTTCAATCCGAAGTACGAACTCCGACCGCTCGGACAGGAGCAGTAGCCGGTGACGTCACTCGACAAACCGATCACCCCGGATCCCGCGGGCGAACCGTCCGCGGACCAGAAGGCCGTGACGCAGGCGGCGCTCTTCGACGCGTTCGGAGGCGTACGGGGCACCGTGGAGACGATGCTCCCCGGACTGCTCTTCGTGATGATCTACACGATCAACAAGGACGTGAAGATGTCCGCGATCGCGGCGGGGGCGGTCGCCGTCCTCCTCGTGATCGTACGGCTGCTGCGCAAGGACACCGTCAAGCACGCCTTCAGCGGGGTCTTCGGCGTGGGCGTCGGCGTGGCCTTCGCCCTGTTCACCGGTACGGCCAAGGGCTTCTACCTGCCCGGCATGATCTACGGCGCCGGGCTGGGCGTGGCCTTCACGCTCTCCGCGCTGGTCGGGTTCCCGCTGCTGGGGGTGATCCTGGGGCCGGTCTTCAAGGAGAACCTGTCCTGGCGGACGCGCAACCCCGGGCGGAAGAAGGCGTACACCAAGGCCAGCCTGGCCTGGGGGATCATCTTCCTCGCGAAGTACGCGATCCTCTTCCCGCTGTACTGGTGGGGGGACGCGACGCAGCTGGGCTGGGTGCTGATCGCGCTGAAGCTGCCGCCGATGGTGCTCGCGGTGTACTTCACGTGGGTGTTCCTGGCGAAGGCGCCGCCGCCGATCGACGTGATCGCGGAGTGGGAGGCCGAGGAGGCCGCGGAGAAGGCCCGCAAGGCCGGGGCCAAGTAGCGCGTGCGGACATGCGGGAGGGGCGGGCAGCCGGATCGGCTGCCCGCCCCTCCCGTACGTACGGCTCCGTCAGTGACGGGCCTGGAGGAGCTCCTCCAGCTGCTCCTCACGGGCCTGGGCGGCCACGAAGAGCAGTTCGTCGCCCGGCTCCAGGGTCTCCTCGCCGTGCGGGGTGAGGACCCGGTTGCCGCGGATGATCGTGACCAGCGAGGTGTCCTCGGGCCAGCTGATCTCGCTGATCTGGGTGCCGGCGACCGAGGAGTCGGCGGGCAGGGTCAGCTCGACGAGGTTGGCGTCGCCGTGGCTGAAGCGCAGCAGGCGCACCAGGTCGCCGACGCTGACGGCCTCCTCGACCAGGGCCGACATCAGACGCGGCGTCGAGACCGCGACGTCGACGCCCCAGGACTCGTTGAAGAGCCACTCGTTCTTCGGGTTGTTGACGCGCGCCACGACCCGGGGGACCCCGTACTCGGTCTTGGCGAGCAGGGAGACGACCAGGTTGACCTTGTCGTCGCCCGTGGCGGCGATGACGACGTTGCAGCGCTGCAGCGCGGCCTCGTCGAGCGAGGTGATCTCGCAGGCGTCGGCCAGCAGCCACTCGGCCTGCGGCACCCGCTCGACCGAGATGGCGGTCGGCGCCTTGTCGACGAGGAGCACCTCGTGCCCGTTCTCCAGCAGCTCACCCGCGATGGAACGGCCCACCGCGCCGGCTCCGGCGATCGCGACCCTCATGCGTGTGCCTCCTCGGGCCCCTGGGCGAAGGCCTCTTCGACCTTCTCGATCTCGTCCGTGCGCATCATCACGTGGACGAGGTCGCCCTCCTGCAGCACCGTCTGGGAGGTCGGCAGCATCGCCTCGCCCAGCCGGGTGAGGAAGGCCACGCGGACACCGGTCTCCTCCTGGAGCTTGCTGACCTTGTGGCCGATCCAGGCGGCCGAGGTGTGCACCTCCGCGAGCTGGACCCCGCCGCTCGGGTCGCGCCACAGCGGCTCGGCCCCGGACGGCAGCAGCCGGCGCAGCATCTGGTCGGCGGTCCACCGTACGGTCGCGACGGTGGGGATGCCCAGGCGCTGGTACACCTCGGCCCGCTTGGGGTCGTAGATACGGGCGGCGACGTTCTCGACGCCGAACATCTCGCGCGCCACGCGGGCAGCGATGATGTTGGAATTGTCACCACTGCTGACCGCGGCGAAGGCGCCCGCTTCCTCGATCCCGGCCTCGCGCAGCGTGTCCTGGTCGAAGCCGACCCCGGTGACGCGGCGCCCGCCGAATCCGGCTCCCAGCCGGCGGAATGCGGTGGGGTCCTGGTCGACGACAGCGACCGTATGCCCCTGCTGTTCCAAGGTCTGCGCGAGGGCGGAGCCCACTCTTCCGCAGCCCATAATGACGATGTGCACGGCCGTCCTTCCGGCTGTCAGCGCTCGCTGGTTCCCAGCCTCATTGCATGCTCTGGCTTCACAGGGTCTCAGACCACGGCCCAAGCTACACACGGGCGGTCCCCCATGTGGCCTTTGCCGAGCACGCAGGGTCTCAATGCGGGTGTCATTGCCCTGTAATACGGGCCGGGGGTTCGTCAGGCCGATTTCGAACGCTTACGATCCTCTGCGTGTCCAAACTGACCGACGTGCCCAAACGGATCCTGATCGGCCGGGCGCTACGCAGCGACCGCCTCGGGGAAACGCTCCTCCCCAAGCGGATCGCCCTACCCGTGTTCGCATCCGACCCGCTCTCCTCGGTGGCATATGCCCCTGGTGAGGTCCTGCTGGTCCTGTCGATCGCCGGTGTGTCGGCGTACCACTTCAGCCCCTGGATCGCCCTCGCGGTCGTGGTGCTGATGTTCACCGTGGTCGCCTCCTACCGCCAGAACGTCCACGCCTACCCCAGCGGCGGCGGCGACTACGAGGTCGCCAACACCAATCTCGGGCCGAAGGCCGGACTCACGGTCGCGAGCGCGCTGCTCGTCGACTACGTCCTGACCGTCGCCGTGTCGATCTCCTCCGGAGTCGAGAATCTCGGCTCCGCCGTGGATTTCGTCATCGAGCACAAGGTGCTCTCCGCGATGATCATGATTCTTCTGCTCACGCTGATGAATCTGCGCGGTGTGAAGGAATCGGGGAAGCTCTTCGCCATTCCGACGTACGTGTTCGTCGGAGCCGTCTTCGTGATGATCGCCTGGGGCGCCTGGCGCGGCCTCGTCGCCGGCGACACCATGCAGGCCCCGACGGCCCACCTGGAGATCAAGGCCGAGCACCAGGGGCTGGCCGGCTTCGCGCTGGTCTTCCTGCTGCTGCGGGCCTTCTCCTCCGGATGCGCCGCCCTGACCGGCGTCGAGGCGATCAGCAACGGCGTCCCCGCCTTCCGCAAGCCCAAGAGCAAGAACGCGGCCACCACCCTCGCCCTCATGGGCGCCCTTGCGGTCACCATGTTCTGCGGGATCATCGGCCTGGCCATGGCCACCGACGTGAAGATGGCCGAGGCGCCCGCCACCAACCTGCTGGACAACGGCGTCCCCGTCGGCCCCGAGTTCGTCCAGCACCCGGTGATCTCCCAGGTGGCCGAGGCCGTCTTCGGCAACGGCAGCATCCTGTTCATCATCCTGGCGACCGCCACCGCGCTCGTGCTGTTCCTGGCCGCCAACACCGCGTACAACGGCTTCCCGCTGCTCGGCTCGATCCTCGCGCAGGACCGCTACCTGCCCCGCCAGCTGCACACCCGCGGTGACCGCCTCGCCTTCTCGAACGGCATCGTGCTGCTCGCCGGCGCGGCCATGCTGCTCGTGTGGATCTACGACGCCGACTCCACCAAGCTGATCCAGCTCTACATCGTCGGCGTGTTCGTCTCCTTCACGCTCAGCCAGATCGGCATGGTCCGGCACTGGAACCGGCACCTGCGGACCGAGAAGGACCAGTCCGCGCGGCGCCGGATGCACCGCTCCCGGGCCATCAACACCTTCGGTGCGATCTTCACCGGCCTGGTGCTGGTCGTCGTCCTGGCCACCAAGTTCACGCACGGCGCCTGGGTCGCCCTGCTGGGCATGGTGATCTTCTACGGCACGATGACCGCGATCCGCAAGCACTACGACCGGGTCGCCGCCGAGATCGCCGCGGTCGAGGGCCCCAGCGACGACAGCGTGCGGCCCTCCCGGGTCCACTCCATCGTCCTGGTCTCCAAGGTGCACAAGCCCACGCTGCGCGCCTTGGCCTTCGCCAAGCTGACCCGGTCGGACACCCTGGAGGCGCTCAGCATCAGCGTCGACCCGGCCGAGACGAAGGCGCTGAAGGAGGAGTGGGAGCGGCGCGGGATCAACGTACCGCTCAAGATCCTCGACTCCCCGTACCGCGAGATCACCCGACCCGTGGTGGAGTACGTGAAGGGCCTGCGCAGCGAGAACCCGCGCGACGCCGTCAGCGTGTACATCCCGGAGTACGTCGTCGGGCGCTGGTACGAGCACCTGCTGCACAACCAGAGCGCGCTGCGGCTCAAGGGCCGCCTGCTGTTCACCCCCGGCGTGATGGTCACCTCGGTGCCGTACCAGCTGGAGTCCTCGGAGCTCGCGAAGAGGCGGGCCAAGAAGCGCCAGGAGTGGAACGCCCCGGGCGCGGTGCGCCGCGGACCGGTGGACACCCCGCGCGCGAAGGACCGCGCGGGCAAGTAGCGCCGCGGGCGGTGTGGCGAACGGCCGGACGAGATCCACGTAAACTGGTGGGTCGGTCGTCCGGCCGTTCCCATTTATGTTTTGGAGTCTCCCCACCATGACCGAGCAGAACGAGAAGCAGTCCTTGGTCGGGGAGGAGTACGAGGTCGAGGTCGGCCCCGTCGCGCACGGCGGCCACTGCATCGCCCGTACCGCCGACGGCCGCGTCCTCTTCGTCCGCCACACCCTCCCGGGGGAGAAGGTGATCGCCAAGGTCACCGAGGGCGAGTCGGACTCCCGCTTCCTGCGCGCCGACGCGATCACGGTCGTGGAGGCGTCCAAGGACCGGGTCGAGGCGCCGTGCCCGTACGCCGGCCCCGGCAAGTGCGGCGGCTGCGACTGGCAGCACGCCAAGCCGGGCGCCCAGCGCCGGCTCAAGGGCGAGGTCGTCGCCGAGCAGCTGCTGCGGCTGGCCGGGCTCACCCCGGAGGAGGCCGGCTGGGACGGCACGGTCATGCCGGCCGAGGGCGACAAGCTGCCGGCGGGGCAGGTCCCGCAGTGGCGCACCCGCGTCCAGTACGCGATCGACGAGGACGGCAACGCGGGCCTGCGCAAGCACCGCTCGCACGACATCGAGCCGGTCGACCACTGCATGATCGCGGCTCCGGGCGTCAGCGAGCTGGGCATCGAGAAGCAGGACTGGCCCCAGATGGCCACGGTCGAGGCGATCGCCGCGACCGGCTCCCAGGACCGCCAGGTCGTCCTGACCCCGCGCCCGGGCGGCCGCCTCCCGCTGGTCGAGCTCGACAAGCCGGTTTCGGTGCTCCGGGTCGAGGAGAAGGACGGCGGGGTCCACCGGGTCCACGGCCGCCCCTTCGTACGGGAGCGCGCGGACGGCCGTACGTACCGCGTGGGCATGGGCGGCTTCTGGCAGGTCCACCCGCAGGCCGCCGACACCCTGATCAAGGCGGTCATGCAGGGCCTGATGCCGCGCAAGGGCGAGATGGCCCTCGACCTCTACTGCGGCGTCGGCATCTTCGCGGGCGCCCTCGCCGAACGCCTCGGCGAGACGGGCGCGGTGCTCGGCATCGAGTCGACGAAGCGCGCGGTGGAGGACGCCCGGCACAACCTGGCGGACTTCCCCCGGGTCCGCATCGAGCAGGGCAAGGTGGAGTCGGTCCTCCCGAAGACCGGGATCACCGAGTGCGACCTGGTGGTCCTGGACCCCCCGCGGGCCGGCGCCGGCAAGCAGACGGTCCGCCACGTGGCGGGCCTGAACGCCCGCCGCATCGCGTACGTGGCCTGCGACCCGGCGGCCCTGGCCCGCGACCTGGCCTACTTCAAGGAAGCCGGCTACAAGCCCCGCACCCTCCGCGCCTTCGACCTCTTCCCGATGACGCACCACGTGGAGTGCGTCGCGATCCTTGAGCCGATCCGCGAGGACGCCTGACCTGCAGGTTTCCCGGTGTGCGTTATGCGCATTGTGGGCGTTGCGGGCGATATCTTGACGCAGATTCGACGCTCGTGACGCACGTGTGACGCATGCGGGCGCCGATTTCCGATGGGCCGTCAGTCATGAAGTGGGGCGCCTCGCGCGGCAGATCACAATCTTGCCGCGAGAGGCGCTCTTCTTGCGCTTCACGTCGCTGGACGCGGACTGTCTCGGCGTAGCGCTGATCCCCAAGAGGTCGCGCGGCCGTGTCGGCCCACTCGTAGGCCCGGTCCTGTTCCTGCAGGATGAGGAAATCGCATCGCCGGCCCCGGGCTGTGATGGTGAAGTGGGGAGAGCCGCCTCGACGGCGGTGTCATCCGATTAATCCCAGTCCCCTCACACATCATGCTGCTCGGCGTCGCCGTACCGGTTTCCGCCAGCCTGGCCGGGGCGCTTCCGGAGCGCGGCTCGCTGGAACGGCGCGTCGGCCCCGCAACGCAGGCCACGCTCGTGACGCTCGTACGGGTGCCCACGCCCAACAGGTGAAGTGCGGGGCGCGTCTGCGAGGCTTTGAGCTGCTATCCGCCCACGACATGGCACTCGGGCAGCGTAGCGTGCCTTCACCTTGATGCCTGAGGGCCAGCCCGACCGGGCAAGAGGCCCTACGGGCTCGAGGGCCGCTTGCAACGTGTCGGACAGTGCCATGGCCCGAGGCTTCGCCACACGCTGCCTCGAGGTCGTTGTCAAGCCGCGCTGGAGACTGCCAGGATCGGGCAGTGAGGGCTGTCGTAAGCTCGCTGCGTGAGCTTTCCCCATGTAGGTGGCTGAGTCCCGCACTTGCCGAGCCAGTGGGCTGGCAGAGTCTGCGGGCCGTCACCGCTGATCTGACGAGAACCGGACGGACTCGGCCAGCGTCTCCCGTGCTCCCTCAAAATCGGCGAGCCTCGAAGCCAGTGTCGCCGTCGCTAGCCTATTGGGCAGCGCCGCAGCGAACTTCAAGCCGTGCACGGCCCGCTGGTCGACGTCGGGCAGAACGAGAGCCGCAGAGGAGCACGCGCTGTTCCTCGCGGCCTCCCACGTGTCCGGGGTGAGGTCCTCCCTTAGCCGCAGGTAGCAGTCGGTCGGCCGCTGGAGTGGGTCGGCAGCCGTGGACAGGGTCGCGCCGAGGGTGGCGTTGGTCCGGTAGCCAGCCCAGGTCCACCAGCGGACGTCCGTCCCCCGTCGTGTGATGAGAGTCCCACAAGGATGGACGGTGTGGGGCGCTTCCTCCTCCCGCCATTCCTGAAGCCCCGATGCTGCCCTACGGGTCAGGGAGACGGGTGGGGCAGCGCCGAGCAACACGTCCCGCATGGCACGGGTGAGCGCGTACGAGAGACCGGTGGGCGTGCCGCTCGACCACTTGGCGATGCCACCGCCCTCCACGGGTTCGACGAACACCCGCTTGCGTCCCCAGTCAATGTACGTCACCTGCCAGCTGCGCCCCGCCAGGAGCAGTCGGCGAGGTCCCGGCCGCTCCTCGGTGAGTACGGCAGGATCCGCCTGGCCGATTTCAGTGCGCCCGGAAAGCACGGTGAACTGCGGGGGTGCCGTGAATGACGCGGTCAGCTCGATGAAATGGCGTCGTCCGAAGCGGCGTTCTGCTTCCGGGCCGATGAACAGCAGTCCCCCGTCGGAGTCGAGGAATCCCTCGCCCACCAGATGGCGCAGGATCGGAGCCGCGGAAGCGTCGAAGTGCGGCAGCCCATTCCATTCGTCCGCCCACAGCCGGTCCCCCAACTTGTGCTTCTGGAGAGTGATGGCAAGCAGTTGCTGAGCGACCAGGTGCCGGGGCTCAGGCGGTGGGACCACGGGTTCCACCCAGCCCCGGCTCCACAGCAACAGCAGGCCGGCAGCCTGAAGCAGGGAGTCCCTGCGGGTGGTGAGGAAGAGGCAGTTGCGGCTCGATCCGGCCCGACGCCCGGTGCGTCCGATGCGCTGCAGGAACGAGGCGACGGTGGTCGGGGAGTCGATCTGGATGACCCGGTCCAGATCACCCACGTCGATGCCCAGTTCGAGGGTGGAGGTGGCCACGATCACGCAGTCACGGCCCTCCGCGAACGCCTGTTCTGAACGGGCCCGTTCTTCGGCCGAGAGAGAGGCGTGGGACAGGAACACGGAGACCTCGCGTGCGCGGAGTGCGGCGCCCAGTTCCTCCACCTGGCGTCTCGAATCGCAGAACACCAGCCGCTTTTCGCCCCGGTGGAGCGAAGCGATGATCTTGGCAGCGTTGTCGAGGGAGCCGACGTAGTCCAGCTCGACGTCACCGGGGGGTGCGGCGGCAGCCCCGCTGTCCGGAGCCGGGGTCCTGCCCGGGGAGACCACGCGGCCCGGCCGCTGCCCTGCACCCGAACCCTGAAGCCAGGTCATCAGCTGCTCGGGGTTGCCGACGGTCGCCGACAGCCCGATGCGCTGGATCGAGCGGCCCACCACCCGCTCCAGGCGCTCCAACACGGCCAGCAGGTGCCAGCCCCGGTCGTCCCCGGCGAAAGCGTGCACCTCGTCCACGACGACCGCCCGTACCCCGCCGAGCAGGTGGGCATGGTCGGTCTTCACGCCGATGAGCATGGCCTCCATCGATTCGGGCGTGGTCAGGAGGATGTCCGGTCGGCCGGTGCGGATGCGGTTCCTCTGCGACTCCTTGGTGTCCCCGTGCCAGAGCGCGGCGCTCCGCCCCAGCCACTGCGCGTAGCCGTCGATACGGGTCACCAGGTTGTTCAGGAGCGCTTTGAGCGGGCAGAGGTAGAGCACCGACGTGCCTGACCAGCCCTGCTCCGACATGGCGGACAGAATCGGCAGGCAGGCCGCCTCGGTCTTGCCGCCCGCGGTGGGGGCCAGCAGCACCGCGTCGTGCCCGTCCATCACGGGATCGATGGCCGCTCGCTGCAGGGGCCGCAGGTCGGGCCAGCCCAGCGTGTTGACCACATGATGGAGGATGACAGGGTCCAAGCGGTCGACAGGATCGCGAGGATGGGCTGACCTGTCGACGGGTTCTGTCACGAGATGTCCAGGTCGATCTCATCGGCGGAGACCGCGGCGGCCAGGTTCCGTTCCACCTCGGTCAGCTCACCGCTGGAGACGGTCAGACGGTAGTGCTGCCGCGGGTCGAAGTCGGCGAACTGGTCGATGCGGTCCAGTACGTCACCGACCAGCTTCTTCAAGTAGACGCGGGGTGCGACGCCGACCTTGCCGCCGAGGGCTCCCCCCACCGCGCCGGCCAGATCGGCGACGTACGCGTCGTCGGCCAGCGCCCTCACCCGGTCCGGAGCGGATGCGCCCGCCGCGTACAGATCCCGGATGGTGATCCCCAGCGCGACCAGGGAGTCCTGGGTGAAACCCGGCAGCCGGAGCTGCACCGCGCGCGGATTGTCGAAGCGAGGGTCCGTGGTGAAGTCGGTGGCGAGCCGCTGGGCGAGCGGGGCCAGCCGTTGGGCTCCCTGCTGCCCGTCGTAGAAGGCCGGCGTGCCCGTGATGATCAGGTACAGGCCGGGGAAGCGCCCGGAATGCACCTCGTCGATGAGCTGGCGCAGTGCGTTGAGGGCTTTGTCGCGGGCGTCCGACCGGACCCGCTGGAGGGTCTCCACCTCGTCGAGCACGAGGAACAGCCCGCGGTGTCCGGAGTCGCGCAGCACGGTCAGCAGCCCTTGGAGGAAGCCGAGAGCGCCGAAATGGTCCAGGTCGCCGCGGACGCCGGCCGAACGCCGCGCTGCGGCGGCCACATGCGGTTGGCCGCCGAGCCAGGCCAGGACCGTGGAGGCCGTCGCCTCGTCTCCCCGGGCGAGGGCCGCCCGGTAGCCGCGCAGTGCGGTGGCGAAGGACGGGGCGTGCCGGGACACTTCGGTGAGGCGGGCCGTCAGCAGCTTCTCGACCGCACCGGCCAGTTCGTCCTCGCTCGCCCCGTCGGCGAGGGCGTCCTCTTCCAGGGCGTAGAACCAGGCGTCGACCACCGGGCGCAGGGCGCTGGGCGGGAAGCTGGCCGTGGTCAGCCGCTCGGTCAGACGCCGGTAGACCGTCTCCAGGCGGTGCAACGGGGTCTCCGTCTCCGAGATCTGTATCTCGGCCACGGCGAACCCGCGCTGCTTGGCGCGCTCGCCGAGCCACCGGGTGAAGAACGTCTTCCCGGAGCCGTACTCCCCGCGGACGGCCTTGAACACGGAGGCACCCGAGGCGACCGCGTCCAGTTCGGTGTCGAGTGCGGACTCGAACCGGTCCAGGCCGGTGGCCAGCAGGTCCAGCCCGGTTTCGGGTACGGCCCCGCGGCGCAGGGCGTCGATGGCGGTACGGCGACGGGCGGCGGAGACGGCGGAAGAACGCGGGTCGGTCACCCCCGCATTCTCCCACCCGTGCCGGATCGTCCCTGCGGGCGACCGCTGCTCAGGCGCGGAAGCTTCCGTAGCCGAGGTTCCGTGTGAGTGCGTTGACGAACTCCGCGCTCTTTGCGGTCTTGTCGGCTCCCCAGCCGTGCTCGTCCTGGAATCCGTCGAACTGCTCGCGCAGTGCGGTCCAGAGGGACTCCAGGCGGACCGGCGTGGGAAACACCTCTTCCCGTGCCGCATTGCTGAGGGCGTCCGGCCGGGTGAAGACACGTCCCACCAGGTCGACGGCCCCGAGCATGGCCAGGTGGAAATGGAGGTTGGTGTACTCGGAGCGGGAGATGGGCTGGGGCCGCGACTGGAGGAAGTCGTCCACCTGGCGCTGTGACCTGGCCAGCCACAGGTAGACGGGGAGCCCGGTCTTCTCGGAGAAGACCCGCTGGTAGTCCGAGTCCGACTTGAGCAGGCTCGATGGCCGGGCACGGGCGTAGTCGGGCCGGCCGAGGGCCATGGCCATGACGGACTGGGCGAGCAGGGGGATGCTGATGATCCGGTCGGCCGGCTTGCCCTGGTTGCGGTAGAAGTTCTTGCGCCGGTCGTAGAACCAGCCGTGCTCGTGGAAGTACGTCTCGATCTGCCGCTGGATGTCGTCCGTGGCCCGCAGGGAGGCGACGGGGACGGTGGTCTGGCGGTTGGTGGCACGGATGACGGCGTCGCGGGCGGCCTGGTCCGCGGTGACGAGGATGCGGACCTGCACCAGCCGGTTGAAGACGGGTTCGGCCGGGTCAGCAGCGTGCCGCGCGGACAGCGTCTGGTGGAGGGTGTAGGAGGTCTGCAGGCCGTTGACGATCTGGACGTCGGAGAGGCTGAGCCGTTTGCCCACCGACGTGGCCTGGGAGCAGACGATGGTGATGCCGTTGTTCAGCCACCAGAACTCCGGTGCCGCGGGGTCCCGCAAGGACTGGGTGATTTCCCGGTTCACCTCGACATCGCCCTGGTAGTCCCGCACGTTCCAGTCGAAGATGTGCGACTTGATCAGGCCGTTGTCGTCGCTGAGGAAGTCGATGTAGTCCCGGAGCGCCACCAGGGCGATGTGACTGGTGCCGTGCGTGATGCTCTCCTTGTAAGGGAGTTCCAGGGTGTACGAGGGCCGGGTGCTGGCGCGGTTCCAGAGTTCCGCGGGGCCCAGGAACTCCACCTCGCCCTGGGAGATCGCGAAGGCCTTGTCGAAGCGGTCCTCCAGGATCTTTGCCTTCGCCTGCACCTTGGGATGTACCTCGCCCGCTTCACCGCGCGTGACGTAGGAGAACTTGATCAGGACCGTCGGGTGGCGGGTGATGAGCCGACTCAACGCGTCCTTGAAGAGACGGAATCTGGCGATCAGGTCGGCGGAGTAGAGGACCGCGAAGTCGGCGTCGTCCGCCTGGAGGTCGAGCAGGTTCTTGCAGGTGGCCTCGACCTTGTCCAAGGCCGTCTCCGAGAAGGTGGAGGAGGTCTTGGCCTGAACGAGCCACAAAGTCAACTGGGTTCCGGTGTCGACCTGCGCGGCGGCGGAGGGCTGCTGCAGGACGTCGCTGTCCTCGTGCAGCAGCCGCCCGCCAAGGAACACGTAGGCGCCGTCGATGCCGCCGTCGTCCGAGCCGCCGATGACCCCGGCCTCGACCTCCTCTTCGGAGAGGCCGAAGCCGTGCAGCGCATGCTCGCAGGCGAACCTTTCGAAGGCCGCGTCGAAGGACAGCGCCACGGAACGCGAGTTCCGCTTCTCTTCGATCATCTGGTTGATCAGCACACGGTCGTTGGCGCTCATATGTCCTTGCTCGGTGGGTTCGACGGCAAACGGTCTGTCAGCCTAGATCGAACTGCAGCTTCAACAAGGCGGAATCCAGCCGAACTGTGCGGCCGTCCGGGAGCGTTTCCAGCACCTGCACCCCGTCGAAATTGAGGAGCTGGCGAAGGATGGCGGCGAAGCCGTCAGCCCGGGTCGCCGGATAGTCGACCCGCTGCGCCAGAGCGGTCACCGGGAGGGTGCCGGCGTCGAGCAGGGCGCGGACTGCGCGGTCGAGTTTGTCCTTCGGGGGCTTGCGGGCGAGGAGCTCCAGCTGGCTCTTGAACGCTTCGGCAGCGAAGAGCGACTCCACGAGTGCGTCGTCCGGGGACACCAGGACCTGCTCGACGAGCGTCTGGGAGTCCTCGCCCGCCGGGACGATCGCCACGTCGAACAACGAGTCGTGGCTCCGGGCCAGTTCGGCCTGCGCCTTCGTCGGACGCTGCCGGACGGGGCGCGCAGGGGTGGGCACCGCTTCGGCGGCGGGCGCGGCCGGTCGGGGAGCCGAGCCGCCGGTCTCCCACCATGCCGGACTGCGGTTGCCGAGCTCCCGCCACCCGGCGGGCGGCTCGGCGCCGAAGGATAGGAAGGCGAGCACGGGGACGGCGAACTCGGCCAGGGAGGCGCCGCCGTGGTAGCCGGCCTTGCGCGCCGTGTACCGGGAGTCGGCGTCCCAGAGCGCGACGACGGAGCCACCGGACTCGGGTGCGACCACGCGCGGGCCCGAGAGCATCACCTCGGCCGGTGCGATTTCCCCGCCCGGTGTCCGATGGCGGGCAGACAGTGGCGACGCGGCCTCGGCCTTCGCCCCGTGCCGGTCGACCACATGCCCGTGGTCACTGGTCAGGATGACCGCCATGCCTTCGGTCGCGGCCACCCGGAGCAATTCGGGGAGCCCAGGGATGTGCGCGGCCTGCCAGGATCCGTCGCCGAGCTTCTGTTCCTTGCCCAGGCGGTCGTCGATCGCGTTCAGGACCACCGCCACGTGTGTCCGGCCGTCCGTCAGGGCTTCGGTCAGCTCGGGCCCGAAGGTATGACCGGCGCTGTCCGCACGGAGGTCGTCCTTGTGGAAGACCGCGGCCGATGCCCCGCCCCACCGCTTGAACAGCTCGGGGAACAGCTGCTTTTCGTCCTTCTGCGTGCCCTGGAGCAGCCGCCCCGCGAAGAGGGAGGTCCGGCACACCGCGGTCACCGTGGGCAGGACCGCGGCGACGGCGCGCCGACGCGGATACCCTTCGTCGAGCGGGTCGAACTCGGCCCAGGAGGAACGCAGTTCCTCGCCGAGTTCGGTGGCGATGGGGGCGCTCATCCCGTCCAGCACCAGCAGCAGGACGCGTCGACCGGTGCCACCCCGGACGACCGGCTTCACCACGCGGTCGAGGAAGGTCTCCAGGGTCAGCATGGAGTTCGGCGGGGTGCCCGCAGCGGTCCAGGCGGCCAGCAGACCGGCGAAGTCGCGATCGATCTCCTTCCGCGCGGCGCGGACACGCTCCGCGAGCCGGTCGTACGCCGCCCTCAGCTCCGGGTCGGGGTCGCCGCCCGCCTCGACGTGCTCGACCGCCCGGTCCACCCAGCCGGTCTCGGTGAGGTGCCGCTCTATGGCGTCCGCCACCGTGTCCGAACCGAGAGCGGGCTCGCAGGCCAGCCACTGGGCGAGCCGGAGGGCCATGCGCGTCCGCTCGATCCTGGCGAGGGTGTGAGGTTCCTCGGCCCGCACATGGCCGTCCAGTGATGCGATCGTCCCCGCGACGGCCTGTGCGTCGCCCCGCGCCAAGGCCCGGCCGACGGCTGTGAAGGCCTCGTCGAGTCCGGCCTGAAGGACCGGGCTCTTGCCTGCGGCGGCTTCCGCTCCGAACTGGCGGACCAGCGCGGAGGCCCTGTCCAGGACGGTGTCGAGGGTCCGCCGCGCTTCCCGAGCCTCCTCCGCCTGGGCCGCGCCCACGCGGGAGCGCGCCGTCGCGGCGAGCCCGGAGACGTACTCCTCGGCAGCCCGCCCGAAGGCAGCGGCCAGGACGTCGAACTGCTCCCCGGAGGCCGGGGGCTGCTCCCCGAACCAGCGCTCCGCGCGGCCGCGCGCCTGGTAGATGCCCGCGTCCGGGACCGCATGGACCCACAGGGCCGCGCACACCAGACCGAAGGCCACCGCGTCGGTACCGTGGTCGGCCAGGACCAGTGCGAGCAGGGCCCGGCCGGGGAGCCCGGCCTGGTCCTCCTCGGCGAGGAACTCCACCAGCCCTGACCGCTCGGGACCGCGCAGCTCCAGCAGTCGCTCCGGCCCACTCGGCAGCAGCGACCAGCCCAGCAGCGTGTGCATGTCCAGCTCGTCGCTCGCGGCAGGACCGTTCGCTCCGGCCGGTGCGTCCGGACCGTACCGGCCGAGCCGGAGGCGCCGCAGCGCCAGCGACGACAGCGCGGAACGCCGCGACAGCATCCCGCCGGCGAGGGCGGGCCAGCCACCGGGCGGTGTGGCGTCCAGCAGGGCCTCGGAGGCCCAGTTGTCCGCCCGCAGCCGGCCGTCCACGTCCTGCGCGCCGAAGGCGTCGCGGACCACGTCCCAGCTATCCACCGTGTCCACGCGCCTCTTGTGCGTGCGCGCCAGGATCGCCGGGTCGAGCTCGTGCTGCTCGCGGTCGGTCAGCACGACGAGGACAGCCGGACCGGCCGCCTGCCCGCTGAGCTGGCCGAGGACCAGCTCGTGGACGGCGAGCGGGGAGGGTGCGGCCACGATCCGTGCCGTCCGGCCGTCCCCCCAGGCCGGTTCGGCCGGCCCGTCCCAGTGCGGTGCGGAGCGCAGCAGCACCGCCCGTCGCCTGCCGTCACCCTTGAGGGAGCCGGCGAGCGAGCTCTGGGAGGAGAGGTACTGCGTGATCGTCGCCAGGTTCAGCCGGACGGCGACGGAACCGGTGGTTGCCGTGCTCATCCTTCGACGACCCGCCACGTGATCTCGATGGTGGCGCCCGGCTCGCGAGCGGCCAGCTCGGCCAGTTCGGACTGCAGTTCCGCCACTGCTCGGGCCGCCGTGGTACGGCGGGCACCCGAGGTGCCCGGCCGCCCGACGATGCTGCTCCCCGTACCCGTCGAGGGTGCGTCCACCGGGACGGGCGGGTGGCTGCTGCGAGTGTCCAGGGATACGTAATCGGCACGAGGATCCCGGACCGCCGGCTGGGGTGCGGGGGCCGGGGTGGCGGCCGCCTGGTTCCGCTTGATCAGCGCGAGGACCTTGTCCGTGGTGCGTGCCAGCGCGGTGACCAGGTCGTCCGGGATCTGGGGTTCGGCCGCGACGTTGCGCAGGGAGTCGAGCAGTTCCTCCCCCTCGGGTCCCTGGCCGGAGGCGAGGTCGAGGGTGGTCCACGAGGCCGACACCAGGGCCCGCGACACGGCGCTCGCCTGCTTCAGCGAATTCCCGAGCCGCTCCCCGCTGACCGGCCCGAAGTCGAAGCCGGCCAGGGCCTCGACGGTCCGCTTCGCCCCGGTGGCGCCGGGACCGGAGGTCCGGTCGAGGGCCTTGAGCAGGTCGACGGCCCGGCGCGCGACGGCGAGGCGTCCGGTCTCGGCGGTCTCGTCGAGCCGGAGGAAGCCGGCGTGCTTCTGCAGCTGCTCCACCAGCTCGTCCTGCGGCCCCTGGAAGGCACGCACCTGGGAGGTGATCTCGCGGGCCAACTGGTTGACCATCCGCCCGCGCCGCAGCGTCGGAGCCTTCTGCCCGAAGACCGTCGCGAAGCGCTGGCGGGCCGCCTCCCAGTCCTCCTCCGAGGGGAGCGGCTGACTGCGCAGGGCGTCGCGTTCCTTGATCTGGGCGAGTTCCGGAGCGGGGTCGAGGGGAGTGCCTTCGCGGACCCAGACCCGGTCGTCCATCTCGGCGAACGCGGCGACCACCAGCCGGGCCAGGAAGTCGGGCAGGCCGCGCGGCGCGGGCTTGTCCGTCCAGTCCGTGAGGGTGATCAGGCTGAGGTCGCCGGTCACACCCTGCTCGCGGGCCAGGCGGCGGAAGTGGTCCGCCCAGAACTGGGACAGCTCGAAGTACGCCTCCTTCTGCTGCCCGAGCCGGAGCGGGCCGACGAGCCGCCGCATCAGCGCGCGGTCCGCCGCCGGGACTTCGGTGCGTCCGTCCCGGGCCTCGGCCGCGGCACGGACATGGGTGAACACCTTGCGGGCGTCGGCCGGCTTGACCGCGGTCCCGGTGTTCTCGGGGTCGAGGTCGGGGTGGTCGGGGAACTGGGTGGCGAGCAGGCGGCCGGCGATGTGCCGGATGCCGTCGCGCAGCGACTGGCCGAAGGAGAGGGTCAGCCCTTCGACCTCGCGGAGCGAGGCCAGGTGGTCGTCGAAGCCGAGCTCGACATCGCCGGCCTTCTTGTCGGCCAGGCCGTACGCCTGCTTGAAGGCGGCCTTGATCTTCGTCAGCAGGGATTCCCGCTGGGTCTCCAGCAGGCCCTTGGCGCGGGCACGGTTGTCGGCGTTCAGGTGCCCGGCGTACTGGCTGTCGAACCTCTGGTCGTCGGCGAGGGCCTTGTCGATGACGACGAGCCGCCGGAAGTCGGCGTACCGCTGGTGCGAGAGGTGCGTCGGCAGCCAGGCCACCGTGCGCGAGGGCTCACCCTGCTTGTCACGCAGCCTGCGCATCCGGTCCCGGTCCTCGACCGGCCCGTATTCGGTCTCGTCGAAGGGGAGGTCGATCACGATCCGCCAGAGGCCGTCCTGGCGGGGCATCAGGTCGTGGTCGGGCAGCTCGTCCTCGTCGGCCACGTTGCCGAAGACGACCTCGGCGGAGCGGTCCGTTCCGCGCCACACGAAGGACATCTCGTCGACGAACTGGCCCTGGCTGACGATGCCCAGCTCCTGGGAGAGGATCCGCCGCGCCAGGGCGGTGCGGTTGCCGGGGTTGTCGTTGACGTTGGCGTTGGCGATGACCGAGTCGACGTCGACGCCGGAAAGCTCCAGCCGGACGCCCCGGTTGGCCTCACTGCCGGTCTCCACGATCTCCGGGAACCGGGCCGCCCATTCCGAGACCTTGTTCTGCAGGATGCCGTACTCCCGGCCCGGGATGGGGGCGACCACCGAGCCGTAGTTGAGGGCGGACAGCCGCCGGATGGTGAGGTCCGCCAGGGCCGGAACGCTCGGCGCGAGCGCGGACAGCAGCAGGGTTCCGACGATCCGGTTGTCGCCGACGAACAGCTTGACCCGGGCGCGCAGGCCCTGGTCGGTGAGGCTCTCGGGCCGGTGGGTGTACTGCTCCACCTCCTCCTCGGTCACGTTGTGCGTGCCCAGGAGGTAGGGGCGCAGTTTGGTCCGGTAGAGCTTGTCCGCGGCTTCGAAGACCACCTTGAGGCTGTCGGTGAACGGCTTGTCGCCGCCCGCCGTGATCAGCGGGTAGAGGTCACCGACCGGGATCAGGTCGCCGAGCCGCAGCTCGTCCCGGTGGTCGGCGAGCAGCTGGCCCATCAGCTTCATGCCGGTCCGGTTGCGCTGGAGCGCGGAGGAGACGTGCACGAGCGTGTCCATGAACGCCGGTGAGAAGGGGTACGTCAGCCGGAAGCTGTCCTCGTCGGCCCCGACGCCGTCGGCGCCGCGGTCCGAGCCGAGCAGGGTGTCCCACACTTCCTGGCGGACCTTGCGGGTCTTCTCGAACTCGGCCCGGATCAGCGCGGCGGCCTCGTCGTCCTTCGGCCGCAGCAGGCGTGCGTGGGCGACCTGGGGGAGGTTGCGGTCCTCCAGCGTGATCTTGTCGAACCGGCCGGAGGCCAGGTTCAGGGTGTCCTGGATGGAGGACTCCGCCGCGCCCGACACCTCCTCGCCGACCAGCTCGCGCAGGTCGCGCTGGCGGGCGATGAAGGAGACCACCGGGATCGCGCGACGGGCGTCCCCACCCTCAACGAAGTTGGTGATCTTGCTGGCTTCCTTGGCGACGAACTTCTGGTCGTGGATGAGCGTCGCCAGCCAGAGGATCAGCTCGTCCAGGAACAGGATCAGACCGTCGTAGCCGAGGCCCTTGGCATGCTCGGCGATGACGGAGAGACCGGCATCCAGCGAGATGAACCCGTGCTCGTCCTCGGCGGCGTTCTTCGCGAAACCGGGCAGGAGGTTGGTGCTCGCGTCCTGGACGAGACGCGCCCGCAGCTCGGCCGGGGTCGCGGGGCTGACCAGGTTGAGCCCGCGGGCGGCCTCATGGACCTCCTCGGCGGCCAGCGCCGTGTCCAGCAGCGCGGGCGTCCAGGCGAAGGACTCGCCCCACTCGTCGTCCTCGTCCGAGCCGGAGGCGCCCTCGGCTGCCAGCCCGGCGATGACGGCGCTGTCGCCCATCCGGCTGCGCATGGCGCGGATGTCGTCGAACAGCGCGTCCGTCCGGTACACCTGCGGGGTCTCGGCCTGCGGGTGCAGTCGCTTCACATGGGTGACGTACCCGCCGAGAACGCGCTGCTCCAGGGCCTTCGCCCCGAGCATGTGGTACGGCACGAGCAGGAAGCGCTTGCCGTCCGCCCCGAGCCACTCGTGCTTGGTAAGTACGGGGTCGAAGTCGCCCTTGGCGCGGGCGGCCGGGCTGCCGCTGAGCAGCGCGTGCAGCACGGCCATGAAGTGCGACTTACCGGAACCGAAGGAGCCGTGCAGATAGGCCGCCTTGGAGGTGTGCCCGTCCAGGGCGGCCTTGATCAGCCCGAGTGCCTCGTCGAAGTTCTCCAGCAGCCGTTCGGTGACCACGTAGTCCTTCAGCGCCCGCTCGGCGCCCTCGGGGGACGTGGCCTCCGAGAGCCGCAGGACGAAGTCCGAGGTCGAGATGGACTCCTTGATGTCGATCACATCGCGGAGGAGGGGCGGCTGCTGGGCCATGTACGGGCTCACTCTCCGGGAAATCGGTCGTCGCGCTGCTCACCCGATCGTATGGGGTGGGTCGGACATCGCGGGACCGATATCGCCAGAGACGATCACACCTGGGCGGCCGGGATCAGCTCGCGGAGCTTCTCCCGGGTCTCGGCGTCGGTGGAGTAGATCACGGTGCCGATCATGCCCCGGGTGAGCAGCACCTTGTAGGTGTTGCGGATCAGTGGGCCGATCTCGTCGTCGGTCGCCTTCCTGAGCTCCGAATCCTTCGAGGCGGTACGGTCCACCACCCAGCGGTCGGTACGCCAGACCAGGTCCGGCCCGATGATCACGCCGGACCAGTCGTACTCGAAGCCCTGCGCGGTGTAGACGCAGCCGACCTGCCCGAACCCGGCCTCCTCAGTGGCCCACAGCGCGCGCGGTGGCGCCCCGAACAGGGATCGGTCACCGGGCACGTTCCACGGCTTGGCCCAGTCGCCGATCACGACGTCGGCGGGCAGCTCCGTCATCTCCGGGGTGATCTTCTTGGTCCACGGCCAGCAGTAGCCGGCTGCCATGCGAGCACCGTATTTCTCGGCCTTGCGGGCGGTCAGGAAGTCCTCCAGCTCCTGCGGGCTGTCCACGGTCAGCAGCTGCACCTTGTCGTCCGGCTCCCAGACGACGGACCCGTCACCTTCCAGCCCGAGCAGGTGGGTCACCCAGCGCAGGTACGCCTCGCTGCCGCCGCACCGGAACTGGCTGTCGAGGTTGACGACCGTGCAGTCCAGGCCCTGAGCCTTCGCGGCCTGCTCGATCTCCGCGACCGTACCCATCTCCCCGGGCCGCACCACCTGGTGCTGGTCCAGCAGGAAGACGGGCACCCGGGCGGCGTCGATCAGCTCCGCGATCTGGGGGCGCCCGGTGCGCAGCGCGGCCCGGGTGTAGCGATTGGCGGAGGTCAGGCGGATGCGATGCGCCTCGTCGCAGATCAGGACATCGAGGTCGTTCGGCTCTGCCTCCATGAAGCTGTTGAAGTACTTGAACAGCCTCTGCACCTCGGTCTTCCGAGCTCCCGCGACCTTCCGCATGGTCTCGGTGAAAGAGGAGGACCCGGTCGCGTGGAGGGCGGCCACTCCCCGGCGGTACAGCTCGCCGAGGAGCGACAGGGCGATCACGCTCTTTCCGGAGCCCGGCCCGCCGGCGACGATGATCACCTGCTTGTGGTTCGCCCGCTGGGCCTTGCGGACCGCCGACATCACCAGCTCGTAGGCGACCTTCTGCTCGTCGAGCAGGACGAACTGCTCGCGGTTGCGGACCTCGTCGGCCGCCACCTTCATCAGCTGCTTCGACGGCCGCACCTTGCCGTGCAGCAGGATCTCGGCGGCCTCGCCGCCGGGCTTCGGGGCGAGCCGAGAGCGAAGGTAGGTCTGGAAGGAACTGCGCTGGTCCTGGGTGAACAGCCGCCCGTGCAGGTCCTCGGGCACCTCGCGCAGCCACCGGACGTCGGAGTCCTTGGCGTTGTGCAGGTAGGCCACCCCGGCGACCGACTCGGGGGTGTGCTCCACAGCGCCGTTGAAGGACACCAGGTAGTCGCAGTAGGCGCGGACCTGCTCGATCGGGTTCAGCTGGGGATCGGCGTACGCGTCGACCCGGCACAGCTGCGGGTCGCCGTCCTCCTGGTACGTCCTGCTCCACTGCTTGAGTTCCACGATGACGTACGAGGGCTCACCGGTGGCCGGGTGCACGCCGGCCAGTATCACGTCGGCGCGCTTGCTGGTGAGCGGCAGTGAGTACTCGATCAGCATCTCGACGTCGCCGAGACCGGCCTCGACCAGGGTGTTCGCGAGGACGGGGAGGCTGCGCTCCCAGGAGTGGATCTCCGAGGGGTGCGGGCGGTGGCCCCGGGCGTGCAGGAAGTTCTCGGCCAGCATCAGCGCGAGCGCCCCTTCCGCGACCGAACCGCCGAAGAAGCGGGCGGCCACGGATGCCACGGATTCGCGGAACAGCAAGACTTGCCCCCAGGCAGCACGAAGTGACTCGTGCGGGTGGGGGCATGTCCTGGTCGGTGTCCGCCCCGCGCCTGCGCGCGTGCGGTCAGGAAGCTCGTCGGGCCGCTGAGATTGGTCCGGCCATGGTAGGGCAGGCCGTGATCACCCGACCGCTCCGGGCAGGCCTGGCCTGGACGTCTGGCTCAAATCGATCTCCGGCTGCGGGCGTTCACCTCGGCGAGGCAGGCTCGCAGCCGCTCCCGGTGGCTCACCGGCTCCAGATCGGCCGCCTCGGCGGTCCACTGCGGGCCGGAGGTGAGCGGGCGGAGCCGGACGCCGTCGTGGGCGTCGTCGCGGCCGGTGACGACACCGACCCGGCCGCGTCGACGGTCCCGTACGGCGTCGCCGGGCCGGAGGCGCACGGGTGGCGGGTCTGTCACCCGGCGGCGCCCTTGGCGATGACGGTGGCGAGGGCGTGGGCGACGGGCGCGGAGCAGACCCCTAGGTGCACGAGCGCGTACCGGGCCTCGTCGGCGCGCTCCTCGGGCCAGGGGGTACGGACGTCCATGGCGGGGAGCTGGATTCCGGCCCGGGAGAGGGCGGCGGCGAGTGCGTCGCGCGCGGCGAGGGCTTCTGTGACCTTGGCGCGGGCTGCGCGTGCGGCGTGTGCGGTGTTCGTGGTCCGGCGGTGTGGCGTGGTTGCCATGAGGGCTCCTGTCGTGGGGAGTTCCGGTCGAGGGGGTTTCCGTCGTTCGCCTGACCCGGGTCGGCACGTCGGATTACCGTGCGTAGTGCGGGCATGACGAGCATGTCTCCGGAACCGGCCCGCCACGCCGTGGGGCTGTTGTGCTTCGCCGCAGGTGATCAGTGGTTCCACACCTTCCACGCCAGCACCGTCCTCGGAGGGGAGCGCGATGCCGCAGCGACGCGTCATCACAGGCCGCAGCCAGGAACCCCGCCAGCGGTTCGCGGAGGAACTGCGGATACTCCGGACGGGGAGCGGTGCGAGTCTGCGGCAGCTGGGGGAGCGGCTGGGGTGGGACTGGTCGCTGTTCGGGAAGATGGAGAAGGGCGAGACCCTGGGCGGCCCGGAGGTGGTCCAGGCACTGGACCAGCACTACGGGACGCCGGGGCTGCTGCTCGCGCTGTGGGAGGTCGCGGCGGGCGACCAGCGGCAGTTCCGCGAGCAGTACCGGCGCTACATGGCGCTGGAGGCGGAGGCGGTGAGCCTGTGGCATTTCGCGGTGAGCGTGCTGCCGGGGTTGTTGCAGACCCCCGTCTACGCAAAGGAGCTGCTGGCCATGGGTGGGCTGGTGGAGCCCGAACTCACCCAGCAGGTACAAGCGCGCATGGGGCGCAGGGAGTTGTTGGAGGGCAAGGGGGCGCCGCCGTTCCGTACGATCCTCTCGGAGGCCGTGCTGCGCACCCCCACGTCGGATGCCGGTGTGTGGCACGGACAGCTTGACCATGCATGGGCTTGTGGCCACTGATATCTGGTTCCTTCGCCTGCCGGAGGGGCGTACCGTCGCCTATACGGAGAACACCCACCGAGGCGAACTCATCGAGACGAACGCGTCGGTCGAACGCTTGCAACATGCCTACGATTCGGTGCGCGACATGGCTCTTTCCCCCGCCGAGTCGCGGAAGTTCGTCCTGCGTATGTTGGAGGAAGTGCCGTGCGATCCATCGACCTGAGCGTCGCGACGTGGCGGAAGAGTAGCTACAGCAACCCAGACGGCGGTGCTTGCGTCGAGGTCTCCGATGACTTCTCGACCGTCGTGCCGGTGCGCGACAGCAAGACCCCGAACGGCCCAGTGCTGATGTTCCGTGCCGATGGGTGGGCTTCGTTCGTAGCCGCAGTGAAGGCCGGTCGGCTCACTTCCTGAGCTACGAAACGGCTCCCGCGATCGAACTGATCGCGGGAGCCGTTTCGCCGTGTCAGCGGGCTACTTCTTGGTGCGCCGCCCGCGGGTCGCGGCGGCGGGACGCCAGGCCCGCAGGTCGTCGTTTGTCAGACCGTGCTTGCCCTGTTCCATCTGGCGGTCACCACGGAAGAACGCGGCCTTGGAGGAGCCGAAGGTCGCGTCGAACTCCTCGTGCCACTGGTCCAGCCATGGCTGGAGCTCCAGCAGGCCGGCCAAGAACGGCGTCGCTTCCTCCGCGGTCAGGGCCTCGTTGGCGGCGATGTACGTGTCGAGTGCGTACGCCTGCTCGGCGTGGTCCCAGCCGGCCCAGCCGTACAGCTCCGGGGTGGGGGCGTTGGTCTGCCCGTAGGAGATGAAGCGCTCCTTGGGTACGTCGAGCTTGCCGCGTGCCCGCCAGTAGGAGGGGCGCAGGAAGTCGGCCGAGGTGTACTTCGGCGGCACAGGGATGCTGTCCCGGATCTTCCGCTTGGCCGGCTCGTCCGGGGCGGCATCTTCCTGCCGCTGGAGGTCCCAGACGTGCTCCCAGTCAGCGCGCTTCTTGAGCCCGGAGGGCTTGTAGCGCAGGGCGGCGAGGAACGGCACGTGCTCGTCGGCCATCAGCTCGGCGACGACGGCGGGCAGCTCCTTGCGCGGGGCGTAGATCTTGGCGACGGAGACGAAGTCCTCGTCGCGGGACAGGTTGTCCGTGAGCCGGGAGAGGGTGACGAGCGCGGGCTTGTCATTCTCATCGAACCAGTGCGAGCGGTCCTCGATCCGGTCCAGCAGCCAGGCGCGGAGCGCCTTCTCCTGGAGCGCGTCCCAGCCCTCGGTGGCCCAGCGGCGCTTGTACTCAGGCCGCTCGATCATGCCGATGGCGCGGCTCGACTCAATGGCGTCGATCCGCTTCTGAACGACCTCGCGGTATGAGGCAGGCCAGTGGGCCGGGATCTCCGTGATGGGCGTCGACCCATGACGGTCAAACCAAACGGTGTCTTCGGTTCCGGCTTTCATTCGTCGGGCCAGCGCGATTTCAAACGCACGCTCCCCCAAGGTAATCTCTGGAACATGCGTGGGGTCTTCGGCTACCAGAGGTTCGGGGTGTAGGTGGTATGACGAATAGACTGACCAGTCCAGTTCCTCTTGCAGGCCAATCATATGCGATCGAGCTGAAATCCATGAGGAGTGAGCAGCCTGGAGGGCCGAGGTTGTCGGTGTGTCCGGCCGAGTAACCGCGGTAGGGCTGGAATCGTTGATCTTCCGCGCGAGGGCGTCAAGCCTGGAAGCTAGGAGGTTGGGGTGATCCCTTGCGATAGGGATACGCCCCAGATTCGACCCCTTGATCTGATAGAATCGCTCCCATTCGTCGTGCATGAATCCGCCTGTGCCTGATTGGCTGCCCTTGTCGTGGCAGTTCATTTTTAGCCAGAAGCAGATGGTTGAGCTGTTCAGGATTCCGAGAATATCGAGGTATTCGTCCTCCGTTGCTGATTCGTCGAGCTTGATGGCTGGTGCAGTATCCTTGAATACTTTGCCGCCGCGATCCAGCACGAAATGGTTAACGGTCGTCGTCTCTGGCACGGTAATGGCCAGTGATGTTCTGTATCGATCGGCGAAGAACATCGAATACTCGAACCAGGCTAGGCCGCGCTCAAGCTGGGTTTTTCCGAAAGCAAACCGTTCTTGGAGTAGTTTGCGGTAGGGCCAAAGGGAATTTTGCGTCTGCTTCGTAGCGCTTGGCTTCAGGTCGCTGTCTCTATAAGGCCAAATCGAGACTGTGGGATTCCAGAGTGCGTAGTCGCGAACCTGGGCTCCCTCGACGATCGGTCGCAGCTCCGTGACGGGGATCCCCCTTCGGCGTGCATACCCCGAGCCGACCATGTAAGCGTCATCTTCGCGGGTTACTGCTCCTGCGCCAATTGAGCTGGCGAATTGTCCGAGCGTTCCCGCGCCGCCTGCTGTGATAGCCGAAGCAAGTTCCAGGCCGCCGTCTGCCAGAATCCATGGACGTCGACTGAAATATTGGCTCCGGTCCAAGTCGTCGACTGATACCCACTTCGTACGGGATCCAGGTTTGTCAATCTGTTCCGTGATGGCCTTCCAGACAAACCCTTCTTCCCCGTTCTCTGGCGCGGAAGGTTCTCCTTGGATGCTTCGTACGGCTCTAACGGTGTGTGCCCGAAAGCCTCCGTGGCGTGGTGTGCCTACGAGGATGACTGTTGGTGTCCCATGTCCCGGGATGTGTGCTGCGGAGGTGTCGATGACCTCCGTCAGCTCTACTTCATGTCCGAAGTAGGTCTCGATTAGTCGAGTTCCGAATTCACGTTTCATGAAGGAATTCGCGGTGATCTGGCCGACCATCCCGTACCCCTGCCCACTCTGGGCGTCTCCAGCCTTCGCAAGCTGGAAGAACCGTTGCGCAAACGGCACTGATAGTGCGTACGAGCCTGCGCAGGTGTCGTACAACCCTCGGTACAGCTCGTTGAGCTTCTTGTCCTTCACGGTGATGTATGGAGGGTTGCCGACCACCACGTGGTAGCGACCCTGCTTCAGGATGTCCGGGTGTTCGTGGATGTCTTCGGTCTCGTACTTGAACTCGGCCAGTTCGTCCGCGTCCTCCGAGCCGTCGCCCTCGAACAGGCTCTCCTGCTTGTGGCGGTGTTTGATCAGGGAGTCGCCCACGGCCAGGTGGATCGGCCACTCGTACTTGGCGGCCTCCGCCAGGGTCCGGACTCCGCTCGCAGCCATCGCTGCCACCAGCAGTCGGAATCGCGCGATGGCCACCGCGAACGGGTTCAGGTCGACGCCGTGGACCGAATCCAGGGCCGCGGCGACGCGCTCATGCAGGTCCTTGGCCGGCTGGCCTTCCGCCCACAGGCGGACCAGGCGGCGGAACGCGCCCAGGACGAAGTGGCCCGACCCGCACGTGGGGTCGATCATCTTCAGGCCCTCGTAGCCGAACTCGCGGACCGCCGGGTTCATCGTCCGGTCGAGGATGAACTCCTCCACGAACTCCGGGGTCTGGAGCAACGCGTACGTCTTTCGTGCGGCCTCGCTCAGGTCCTGGTACAGGTCACCCAGGAAGCGGGTGTCCCAGCCCTTCGTGCCGTCCCCGTCCTCCTCCAGCGGGTCTGTGAAGTCGTGGATCAGGACGCCTGCCTCGTCGCGGGCGCGCCAGAAGTCCACCAGGTCGCTGGCGCCGTCGTGCGAAAGGGGAATCTGGTACAGCGGGTTGTGGCGGCGGTCGAAGAGGAGGCGGCCCGCCTGGCCGGTGCCCAGTTCCTCGAAGGCGTGCTCCAGCCAGCCGCGGTACGTCGGGTCCGCGGACGTGGCCACGTACTCCTCGTACTTGGCCAGGGCCAGGTCTCGGCGGTCCGTCCCCGGCGCCGTCAGGTACGGCTCTGGGATTAGGCCGTTGTCCTCGCAGAAGCGGACGAAGACCGTACCCAGGACCCAGGCCACCGCGACCTGGGTGACGCGGTCGTCCAGCCAGGAGTTCCAGGTCGCCGCCGTGCGGCCCAGCTTGCGGGCGCGGTCGTACTCGGCCTTCAGCCTCGCCCCGACCTCCTCGACGGCCTTGACCTGTTTCGTCAGATCGGCCTCGGCCGCTGTGACCTGTTTCTTCAGATCGTCCAACAGGGCCTTGCGGTCGATCACTTGGCGTCTCCCTCGGTTGAAGCAGTGGCGCCGGCTGCCTGCCGGTGCCGGTCTTGGACCCATGAGTCCGGAAGTTCGATCCATTCGCCCAGGCCCACCTGGTAGGCCACGGCCACCTGCCCCAGCCTCGGCTCCCGCGCCGGGTCACCCTGCGGAACGAGGAGCCACAGCCCGCGCCCGCCCTGCCGGGCGGCTTCGGCCAGCCGGTCCAGGACGCCCATCGCGTCGTACCGGGCGAAGACCGATGCGTCCGTGAGGAGGACCGGGCCGGAGCCGGCGGCAGGGGAGAGGAGGTCTCGTACCCGAGGCTCGACCGCGCCCCAGGCCGTCCGCGCGTACTCGGCGAACTTGAGCGCGCCGCGCGACCCTGACTCCGCCGCGTCCGCCTTCAGCAGGGTTTCCCACGTCGGCTTGGTCCCGGGCGGGACCAGGGCGTGCAGGGCTTCCAGGAAGAGTTCGGTGACCGAGACCGCTGCCGCGCCCATGCGGTCTCGCAGGGCCCGGACCGCCGCTGGCGAGCTGCCGTGGTGGACGGTGAGGACCCGGTAGCCGTCCTTGCGGGCGGAGACGCGCAGCCGTTCGTCCGCGCGGGCGGCGCCCGCCAGCAGCGGGTCGTCCGCATAGCGGATCGCGGCGCCGAGGTCCGTGGCGCGCGGGCCGGAGCCGGAGGTGAGGTAGCTGGTGATGCTGTCCATGCGGGTGGGCAGGTAGCGCAGCGTCTTCGTGCCCTCACGCGTGGACAGGGTCAGGTCGAACCCCGCGTCCCGTAGGGCCTTGGTCAGCGGTCCGCCGGTCGGCAGGTCGTGGGTCAGCCCGCCCCGCGCGTCCTGGACGACCAGTTCCGGGAAGCGGGCCCGTACGCGCTCGTGGATGTCCTCCGCCCGGATGCCGGGCTGGCGGCCTTCCGGCATGCCCGGGGTGAGGCGTACGAGGCCGGCCTGGGTGAGGCGCAGGGCCCGTACGAAGGCCAGGTCGCGGGGGTAGATCTCCAGGCGCGGGGTGGCCGCCGCGTTCGCCGAGGCGGCGGCGGCCAGCTCGACCAGGCGGCGCTCGTCCCAGTCGATGGTGCCTGGCGGGACGGTGAGCGCGTTTAGCTCGCCGAGGACGGTCGCCGCCGTCGGCAGGGTTTCCAGACGGGCCAGCCGGTCCGCGGTACGGCCCAGACGGGAGGCGTAGTCCAGCAGACCGGGGGCGGTCGGGGTGTCCGGGCCGTCGGACTCGCGGACGTCCAACGCCAGCAGGCCCGCGCCCAGAGAGTCCTCCGTCGCCTTGCGGTTCGGCTGGTGCTGGAACTCGGCTTCCTCCGGGTCGAGTTGCTCGACCTCCACTACGGCGCGGACCGCGGCGAGCGCCAGCGCGCGCCGTTGTTCCCGTTCGGCGAGCTGGGTGCCGCGGCGCACCGCCAGCGCGTCGGCGACCTCGACGGCGGAAGCGACCCGGCCGAGCCCTTCCAGCAGGCCGATGATCTCGTCACGGAGCGCCTGCACCGCCGGGTGCTTCTTCCAGCGCTTGCGCTCCTCCTTCAGCATCTGCGGGATGCGTCCGGCGGATAGGCCGAGCGACTCCGCCACGTCCTTCTGCTTAGGCCACACTCCGATGGGGGGCAGCTCGCCGCGCTCGTCGGGAAGACGCAGCAGCAGCCGCACCATTTCGATCTTGTTGGCGTTCGAGCGGTTGTTGTTCAGCTCCGGTACGAGGAGCGTGGCGAGGGTGTCCAGGGTGACCGACCGGAGGGCCTTGCCCGACAGGCCGCCCGCGCCTTCGCCCGTCGCGAGTTCGCCGAGTACGGCTGACTCTGCGGCGGTGAGCCGTGCGAGCTCCTCCTTGGCCTCGGCCCGGCCGCGCGGGCTGAGCGGCGAGAGCGGCTCCTCGCGCAGCAGGTTCCCCCACTCGCGCTGGCGGCGCTGCACTTCGGTCCGCGTCTTTGCGCCCAGGCCGGGTGCGTTGAGGAGCTTGACGCGGCTGTAGTCGAGCAGGCCGCCGACCGTGGTGATGTCCAGCCCGTAGAGGAAGGACTCGGCGGCCGGGGTCAGGCCGGCGGCCGAGAGGTGGGTGTCCCGGGTGACCTCGGCGGCGAGCCGGTCGCGCTGCTCGTCAGCGGTCAGGGAATCGGCCCGCGCGATGGCTGGAGCACCGGCCTCGGGAGCCTGCGGGGCGGTCGCCGGCTCGGGGTGGCGGGAGCGGTGGCTGGACGGGACGGACTGCGAGGCGTCCAGGAAGATCTTCTTCCAGGCGTCCCGCATCGGCTTGAGGTCCGGGAACCGCTTGGCCGTGTCCCGGGCCAGGGCCTTCCGGAAGAAGGCCACCAGGCCGTCCCGGACCGCGGGCTCGAAGGCGTCGGCCGCGATCAGCGGGTACGGGAACTCCTTCGGGTCGGTCATCCGGGGCGGGAGGGAGCCGTCGCCCCACTTCGGCAGCTCGCGGGAGGCCATCTCGTGCAGGGTGACGGCGACCGCGTACCGCTCGGCGTGTGAGTCGTACGCCGTGCGCGTGAGGGTGCCGATGAACGGGTCGAGGTAGCCCTCGGTGCCCGCTTCGTGTTCCGTCGCCGGGTAGCCGGCGAGCGAGAAATCGATCAGGACGAGTTCGCGGGTGCGGTTCGGGCGGATCCGGATGGCGATGTTGTCCGGCTTGATGTCGCGGTGCCAGACTCCCTCGCCCTCCAGGAAGTCGACGGCGCCGAAGAGGTAGTCGCCGTACGCCTCCAGCTGGTCCATGGGGAGGCGCCCGCGGTCGCGGAGCTGGCGGGCGACGGTCTCCTCGCGGCGGCGGGTACGGCTGCCGGACTCGTCCGTGCCGTCCGGGTCCGCCGCCCGCTCGTCACCCACGTACTCGAGGGCGAGGACCGTACGACCCCCGATCCTCAGGGGCTTCGGCTCGATAAGCCGGATCACCCGGGAGTCGGCGCGGAGCCGGCCCATGATCTCGGCTTCGCGTTCCAGGACCGAGCCACGGCTGTCGGACTGGGCCACCTTGAGGACCGCCAGGGAGCGGGGATGGCGCGGATCGGCCTCACGGTCGCGGACGAGGAAGGCCCGGCTGGTGGAGCCGGTGCCCAGCCGGCGCCGGACCTCCCAGCGGCCGGCGAGCAGGTCCCCGGCCACGGCCTCTAGCGGGTCCTTCTCGGGGGCCGCGGCGGCAGTGTCGGCGCTGTTCGCGGTGTCGGTGGGGTCCTGGACGGCGGCGGAATCGGCGGACGGCGCGGTGAGCGCATCCTCGACCAGCTCCAGCATCTCCAGGAACTCGTCCACCGTGGACAGCCGCTGGGCGGGCCGGTAGGCGGTGGCGGCCTGGACCAGGTCGTCGATGTCCTCCGACAGGCCGTCCACCAGCGAGCTGGGCCGCAGCCCTTCGCCCGCTTCGAGCCGCGCGAGCAGCTCGGCCTGGCTGGCGGCCGGGGGCTTGCCCGTCACGAGCAGGTAGGTGAGGACCCCGAGACCGTAGACGTCCAGGTAGACCGGGTCGGCGCTGAGGGCGGTCAGCTCGGGTGCGAAGTACGGGTCCGAGCCTTCCGACAGGTGCATGGCGGAGAGCGCGGTGGGCGCGAGCCGGGTGGCGCCCGGGGTGGCGCCGCCGGTGCCGCTGCTCTGGGTCGCGATCTGCCAGTCGGAGATCTGCAGGCGCGGGGCGAGCCACGCGGCCTCCTCGCCGACCGTCCGGCCCTCGCGGCCCCGGCTGCGCGGGATCACGTGGATGGCGCGGGCGGCCAGTGCCCGGTGGAAGATGCGGCGCGAGTGGGCGGAGCGCATCGTCTCGGCGAGCTGCCGGACCAGCGACATCCTGGCCAGGATGTCCAGCTTGTCGCCGTACTGGTGGAGGTACTCGTCCAGGCGCAGGGTCTGCCGGTCGTAGTCGAACACGACGACGGGGCCGGCGGAGTGCTCGGACGGGTAGTACTGCCGGTACTGGACGACTCCGGGGTGCCTGAACCGCTGGAGTACGGCGGCCTCCCGGCGGGCGGCATTGTCCACCGACTGCCGCAATGCCGCGGAGGAGCCGCGTTCCCGGAGGTAGATGCGGACCCGGGCGGTCTCGGGCAGCTCGCTGTGCTTGGCGTTGTAGTCGGCCCAGGTCGGCCCCGTGTCGAAGGCCTTCCGCTCCAGCTCGTACGGGCCCACCTTGTACTCGGCGTCGCTGCGGCGAATGCCGACCCGCTCCAGTGCGCCCTTGATCTCCCGGGAGTCGACGGCGGTGATCCGGTGGCGCTCGTCCCGCGGCGGCTGCTTCAGCATGGTGAGCAGCTCGGGAAGGGTGTAGATCCCGTTCTGGTCGTGGGCGGGCAGCCGGACCCGCAGGGAGCCGTCCGTGAAACAGACCGCCTCGGCCACCCAGACGCGCTTGCCGTGCTGTCCGAGCAGCCCGGCCAGTTCCTTGGCCTTCTTGTTGACCAGGTGCAGCGGGTTGCCGTGTGACTCCCGGCGGCCATTGGGCTTGATCTGCACCCAGGTGCCGCTCTCGCTGGTGACCGTGCCGCGCCAGTTCTTCAGCTCGATCATGCAGGCGCCGCCCGGGGCGACGACGAGCAGGTCCACTTCGCGGACGTGGCCGGTGTTCGCGGTGAAGGTGAAGTTGGACCAGGCCCGCCACGGGTCGGCGTCGGGCAGCTGCTCCTTGATGGCGTCCAGCGCGCGGCGCTCATGGTCGAACTCGGACTCGGTGACCGTGGTCCAGCGGCCTTCCCGCATGCGCCGTTCCTGCCTTCTCCGTCACCGCGCCGTCTGTGATCTCCGCCCGTTCCGTCCTGCACTGCCGGACTCGGCGGAAACTCCGAGAATCCTAACGGCAGGGAGTGACAGCCGGACCTGATCAGAGTGAAAAGGAGCAGGTCCCCGGTGTGGTGGCTGGGTCCGGACAGGAGAGGTGTCAGCGGCCGGCCCGCAGGTGGATGTCCTGGGTCCAGGCGTCGGAGCGCCCGGAAGGGGTGGTCTTGCACGCGGTGGCGTAGCAGCGCCAGAACCAGTTACCGTTCTTCCGCCGCCGGATCTCGATCTCCGTGCCCCGGCACCGGCCGCACTTCGGCGGGCGGGCGAAGGTCTCCGCGTGCTCGTGCGCGAGCAGCTTGCGGGCGAAGTACGCGCCGCGCATCGCGACCATCACCTCCCGGGTCCAGCTCTGGGACAGGGCGTTCAGGCTGCCGAGCAGGACGGTCCGCTCGTCGAAGACCGCGATCTTCTGGTGCATGACGTTCATCGGGATCACGGTGTGGGCCACGGCGCGCAGGTCCGCGATCAGCGCCTGGCTCGCGGGCTTGCGCTGCAGCTGGTCCGTGTCGTCGCGGATGAAGACGGTGATCCGCACGCCCCGGTCGGCGGCGGCGGCCAGGGCAGGCAGCAGGGAGCGGAGCCGCTTCGCGACCCACGGCGCCCAGAGCCACAGCGAGTGGCGGGCCTGGAGGATCTCCTCGGCGAAGGTGTCGTAGAAGGTCCTCTCGTCGTCGACGTCGGTCACCTCCACGTGCCGGCCCAGCACCTCTGCCAGGGCCGTGCCGAACTCGCCGCGGAACGGCACCGGGGCCTTCGGCGGGGCGATCAGGTGCTTGGCCTTCAGGACCCGGACGCCCGGGGATCCGATCAGCGCGGCCAGTCGTGCCAGGGCCGTCCCCGGCTTGGCGTTCCTGACGCGGGCGCCGCCGGCGACGACGTACAGCCGGGCCTTCGTCCGGGTCACCGCCACGTTGAAGAGGCGGACGCCGTTGCGGTGCCAGGCGTCGGCCCCCGGCTGTCGGTGGGCGAGAGCCATCCACAGTTCCCGGCTGTCCCCGCTGCCCTCCACCGTGTCGAAGACGACGACGTCGAACTCCCGGCCCTGGAACCGGTGGGCCGTACCGACCTCCGCGAGCGGACGCCCCGCGCCTTCGACGTCACGCAGTGCCTCCAGGGTGGCCTCGGCCTGGACGCCGTACGGCGTGACGATGCCGGCCTCTTCACCCTGTTCGCGGTGGAGTTCCACCAGGGCGCGGGCGATGAGGGAGCCGGCCGGCCACCACCCCTTGCGGCTGCCGGTCAGGTGGGCGCGGGCCAGCTCGTGCAGGCCGTCGGTGTCGATGAGGACGATCTCGGGGTCGTTGTCCGGCCGTTCCCGCAACACCTGGGGGCCGCCCGTGAGGGCTCCGCCGTACGCGAGGTCGTTGGCCAGCCGCATGACGGCGGGGCCGAAGCGGTGCTGTTCGGTGAGCGTGACGCAGGACGAGTGCGCCTGGGCGTCGGCGGGTTCATGGATGCCGCAGTGCTGGAAGACGTCCGGGTGCAGCCACCGCTTGATGTCGGGGCGGTCGTTGTTGCCGAGGGCCGGCGGGATCACCGGCCCCAGCTGCATGAAGTCCCCGAGCAGGACGGCCGCCCGGTCCGCCTTTCCGGTGGCGAGCAGGACCTCGGGGAGGGTCGCGGCACCCGCCTCGTCGACGAGGACCACGTCGTACGGTCCTTCGAAGACCGTTCGGTTGGTGCGGAACCGGGCCAGAGTGGTGGCGACGAGCTTGGCGGACTTGATGATCTCGCCCTGGGCGTTGCGGGCGAGCCGTTCGTACTCCTCCTGTGCCTGCTGGTACTGCTTCTCCAGCTCCGGGCGGCGGGTGCGGTCGGCGGCCACGGCGGGACGCAGCCGTTCGGCCCGGTCGTGCTGGGCCGGCCAGCCCCGTCCGGCGGCGTGTTCGGTCAGGGCATGGGCCTGCCGGGTGCGGGCGGCGGTCTCGGAGGCCCGGATCGCATCCTGTTCGAGGGCGAGCGCATGCTGCTGCGCCTGCTCGCTCTCGGCCACGAGGGCTCGGGCATCGGCTTCGAGCCGGGCGATCTGGTCCTGGGTGAGCGGGATGGTCTCGGCCAGTGCGTTGATGCGTGCACCGATACGGGCGATGTGCGCGGTCGCGGTGGCGCGGGCTTCCTGGGCTGCCACACGGGCGTCGCTCGCGGCCCGCCGGGCGTCCGCCAGTTCGTCCTGGAGGGCGGTGATCGTGTCGCGCTGTCGCCACCTGCCGACGGCGCCCTTCGCCTCAAGGTCCTTCAGCCTCAGCTCCAGGGCGCGGCGGTGGTCGTCCGCGAGCAGGGCGTCGGCCTCGACGTTGCCGGCCGCCTCCCGCACCCGGGTGATCTCCTCCGAGAGGTCGTCGACATCGCGCCAACGGACCTTCGCATCTTCGGCGGCCTTCTGACGGGCGTGCGCCGTCCCGATGGCCTCCCCGAGGCGAGCCAGGCGCTGTACCGCCTGGCCGAGCCGCTGCTCCGCCTCCTTCACCTGGGCCTGCGTCGCCGCCACGTCCTGTCCGGGCGTCCGTATGAGCTTCAGTGCCGCGAAGTACGACGAGGCGTCGAATCCCGCAAGGCTGCTCTCCAACGCTGCCAACTGGCCTGCCCGGTCCCCGATCGCGACGAGTTCGGCCTCGAGCGCCGTGCGCCGGGCCGTTGCCTCCGTCAGCCGGGCCCGGACCATCAGGGGCAGGGAGACGGAAGGGTCCTCGGCCACCTCGCGCAGGTGCGGCGGTCCCACCCGGACGATGTCACCGGACGCGTGGCGCTTCTCCCGCACCACCCCCAGCAGGGCGTTGTCCACGGCAATATTGGTCGCCGACACCAGCAGCACGCGCCGGCCCTGGGCGATCAGGTCCCCGATGGCACGCTTGAGGACGGTGGTCTTCCCCGTGCCCGGAGGCCCCCACACCAGATGGACGCCTTCGCCCAGGCAGGCCCGGTAGGCGTCCGCCTGGGCGGGATGGAAGCCCGGCGGGTCGACGGCGTGGGCCGAGGAGCCGCCGATCGCGGCGGTAGCGAGAGCAGTGGCGAGGGGATGCTCGCCCAGTGCCGCGATGCCGTCACGCAAGGCCTCGATCAGGAAGGTGGGCGGCTGCTTGAGCATCCACAGGTGAGGGTCGGCGATCTCGGTGAACTCCGGTACCCGCACCGTGAGCAGGGAGCCGTTCTGCGCGGTCTCGGAGACGGCGAAGCCCTTGGTCTCGATGCCGTCATCCTCCGGTCCGGCCAGCCTCAAGGAGTCCAGCTGTTCCGGTCCGATGTCGGAGCCCCGTAGATCGACCACGTATCGACCGGGATCACCGCTGCGGGCGGCCCTGCCGACGCGCTGCCAGCGTGGCTGCCTGCCGACGCCGCCCTCGACAGCGATCCACTCGCCGAGCGCCGAGGCGATCTCCTCGCGCCATCCCACCTACCGTCCCCCGATCTGCCCGGTACGGTCGCCGGCGCCTACTGCGCCGCACCCTACCCACCTGGTGGTTGTTACATACAGTGAACGCGAGATGGCAGGTTGACTCAACGCGGTAGGAAGCCGACCAGTCGGTGGGATCCGGCCAAATGCTGTCCTTGACTCACGGTGCGCGCGGCGCGGGAGAACGGCCTGCGATGCCGCCAGCGTCCCCGAGCCCCTAAGCGCCCGGCGCGCACTGGCCCCTTAGCCCCATGCGGGCAGCCCCGGACACCGCGCCTCACCGTCGACGAGGCCAGGACCACCCCGGAACAGGCAGCGCTCCGGCTGCCATAGCTTCAGACGCGGATGAGAGGAGGGCGGATGCACGCGAATCGTTACGACCAATGCGTGCTCGTGCTGATCGAGGTACGGGGCGGGCAGCGTGACTGGGACCGGGCGGAGGGGGAGTTCGAAGGGCAGGGCTGGCCTGTTGTCAGCTCGTTCGGTCGCGGTGACGGAGCGTCAGCGGGGGTGTTGAGGGCGGACTCGTCGTCCCGGCTGTTCTCCGTCGAGGTGCGGTTCTTCGGAGCCCGCAACCGTCGTACCGGGCGGGCCGCGGGCTGGCGTGTGGAAAGTCTTGCGCGCGCCACCGGGCTGGAGATGTACGCACGGCGGTGCGACACGATGGACCGGGACCGGGAGCAGCTAACCACCTGGCAAGCGCACACACTGGCGCACCGACCGCCGCGCGTGCCCGCACCGGGTCAGCGGACGCCGCTGGTGAGGCTGCGTCGCGCTGCCGTGCTCGCGGGCGCACGACTCACGGAGAGGCGCGGCCACCACGACACCGGCATGGTGGTCACGGGCACGGCGTCCGAAGCCCGCCGACTCGCCCGTATGGACCGGCTGAGTGGTTCCGCCCCCGAAGCCGTCACCGACGTGCGGTCGCCTTCCGGCCGGGAGCGCGGCCACATCGTGCCGCGCCGCGCGGAGGACCTTCGCCGCAGGACGAACCGCCTCGTGGCCTGGCTGCTGATCATGGTCTTCTGTGCGGTGGTCGCCCGGCAGGCGAGTGGGGTACGGACGTGGATCTGGGCGGGCGCGGCGGTGGTGTGCTTCCTGGCGGGAGCCTGGCTGGCACGCGACATGTTCGCGTCCGGAGGCCGTGCGTGGAGCCTCGTGCTGTGGAGTGCGGTGGCGGCCCTCCTTCTGGCCGCGGCTCTCGGCGCGGACCTGGGGGACAGCCGGGGCTGGACCCCGGTACAGATGCTGACGGTCTTCGCCGTCCTGACGACAGCCTGGGGGATCTGGCTTCTTGTCCGTCAATGGACATGGACCGACTGGATCACCCCTTGCCTTCGCCGTCGTCGCGTCCGCCGTAGTGTCGTCCGGATCGGTGCTGCACGCGATGTACGCGGACACCCTCGACCTGACGCCCGAGGACCTCGACGCCCGCAATCTGGCAGGCCGTCTCGGCGGTGAAACTGCTGAGTCTGTTCGGCTCCGCCCTGTTCGTGCCAGCCTTGAGGGGCATCGCGAAACACGTACACGCGCCGTTCGTCAGTCCCATCGAGCGGCTTAACGTCCTTCTGTACGTGGCAGCCCAGGCAGCTGCGGCGGTCCTGTGCCTGCTGGGGGCGCTGGACTCAGTGGGTGATGCGGTGAAGGGCCTCCGTGCGGCGGCGGTCCGGCAGGCGGAGCTGCCCTCCTACTTCGGGGTGGAGCCGGAATGGATGTGCGTGGAACCGACTGTCCCCGCGGCGAAGCTCAGCAGCCAGGGCGGTGTCCTGAAGCCCGGGCGCCCGTATGTCTCTTTCGGAGAGGCCGGGGGACCATCTCGCTGTGGGACGAGCCGGCGGGCAAGGCAGTGCAGGTGCCAGCCGAGCAGGTACGCCTTGTACCGGCGGCCGACGGGAGGGTCCGGTGCACCTTCTCGTACGAGAGCCTTCCGAAGGGGGACTGAGCCTTGCCGGGGCCGTTCGCGGAGTTCCGCGAAGTTGGTCCCCTCCTCGGTCTCCCAGAGGCTCCTTTCGCTGACCCGTAGCCTGTGAGGGCGGTGGCTGACATCGTCACGTGCTTGCACATCTGTTGATTGACGCGCGTCCCGGCCAAGGGCATCTACGACGTCCGACACGCGGCCCGGTCGGGGACCGCACGACTGCGTTCCGCGTCGCGAATCAGCCAAGTGCTTTCGTTCCTGTCGTCCGCTCCGTCCGCTGCGGGACAATGACCGCGATGAGCTCGTTGGGGCGCTTCGCCGGGCGGCGGAGTCCTGGCAGGAGTACGAGCACTGACCGGTTTCCCCGATGGCGCGGGCGCCGAATGGCGCGCGAGGCCTGGGCATCGGCCGCGTTGCTGCGAGACGAGCTGTCCTCGACCGTCCTCACCCTGAACCTGCGCGGCACTCCCGTCCTGGACTGGGCGGCCGACGCGGGCGAACCATGCGTCCTGCCCCTGCGGCAGCTCATCCGCAACCCTCCCGGCATCTCCGCCCCATCGATCCGGATCTGCGAGAACCGGACCGTGCTAGCGGCGGCGGCCGATGTCCACGGCGACTTCGACTGGGGGAGGCTTGCGCATCGCCTCCGCGCAGCTGCGCCGCGTCCCGTGGCTGCCCTGGAGCTATACGACGGCTGACTACCGTGCCGCGGCCCTCACCATTCGGGGCGGTCCACCTCTGACCGGACGACCGGCCGAAGCCCCTGGGATCCGTTTCTGCCCGACGCACTTGAGAACTGGGCGTCCGCATCGAGGAGGAGACAGTCCTTGACGTACTGCTGTCCGACCTGGCCTGATGACAGTGCGGACGGTGGTCAGGCAGCCAGGCCGTGACGCTCATCTGACGCTCGCCCACCGTACCGGAGCTACTCGCGGGGCGCTGACCAGCAGTTCCTCGAGTGGCTACTCATCCACGCCGTCCCGATTACCCACCACGTCGAGTGCGTCGCGATCCTGGAGCCGGTCGCCAAGGGCGCCTGATCCGCTGTTTTTCCGGTGCGCGTTACGTGCGGGGGCGGTGCGTCAGGGGTGACGCGTACCGGGGGAGGTGTGGGCGGTGGGGTGTCGGCGGGGGGTTGGCCGGGGGCGTTCGGCCGGGTGGGCGCCGGTCAGTAGCAGGGCGTCCTGGCACTCGATCTCCCGCCGGTACCTGCGGTACGAGAGGTCGAGCCGGTCCCGCAGGCCGCGGGGTCCGGGTTCCCAGGGGAGCACCACGTCCGGGTGGAGCGCGGTCAGCCGCCGCCACGCCGGTCCGAGGAGCAGGAAGACCCGCAGGTCGTCGCAGAGCCGCCGGCAGCCCACCGTGACCCGCCAGACCGCGGTGAAGTGCAGGCCGAGCACGCTGGCCAGGACGGCGGCCTCGGTGAAGACGAAGTTCAGCACGCTGTACCAGGTGAACCACTCGCCCGCCAGCAGCGGCTGACCGGCCACCAGGAACAGCCGGTTCACGCAGGTGACCGCGTAGGCCACCATGCCGACGGCCCCCACCGCCACCCCGACGGCGATGTGGCCGCGCACCATCCGCACGATCCGGGCGCAGGCGATCGCCGAGGCCCCGGAGCACCCCAGGAAGAACAGGTTCCCGATTACGTAGACGCCGACGATCCGCCAGTCCCCGGTGTACTGGTTCTGCAGCGGATCGGTGCGCAGGGCCCTCGGGGTCGACGCCATCAGGGCGGCGAGCAGTGCGCTCACCGCCAACGCGGTCAGGAACAGTCGTCCTCGCCACCACGGAACCGGGCCCGCGCGCCACAGGGGCGTCCACAGGTACGTTGCCAACAGGGCCAGGCTCACCGACACACCGGTGTCCATGATGATGGAGGCGACCCCGGGCACGGTCGCGATCGGGATCTGAGCGCGGACCGCCGGGATGCCCACGAGTGCGGCGACCGTGAAGCTGCCCAGCGCGGTCAGCAGGAGCGGGGCCTGCGGGGTCGGCCGGGAGCCGACCCGCAGCGCCACCATCTTGGCGAGCAGCGCCAGGCACAGGAACGCGGACAGCAGGGACTGGAGCCGGGTGACCATGACGGCTCACGCCCCGCCGAAGTACCGCTGCACGTCCCAGGACACCTTCGCCTCTGCCCGGTCGTCGATCGCGAACTCGGCGAACGCGGCGGCCAGCAGTTCGGCCTCGCGCTCGGCCGCCGAGTCGTGGACCGAGCGGAACCTGACCACGGCACCGCCCTCGGGGAGGCCGCCGAGCGCGGACAGTGCCGGCTCGTCGTGCCGGTACCGCTCGCCCTCGTGCTCGCACAGGATGTGGGCGAGTTCGTGCAGCACGATGTGGTCGCGGTGGGCGCCGACGGCCAGGTCCTGCACGATCACCACGTCGTCGTCGGTCCGGCAGACCCAGACCCCCATCGGGCCCGGGACCGGCAGCCGTGCCTCGACGACCCGGATGGGCCTGCCCCGCGCCGAGCTGATCTGGTCGCACAGCTCGTGCGCGGAGGAGTACGGATCGAGCCGCAGGGAGCGGACGTACCTGCGGCAGTCGCGCATGGTGCTCAGCCGGCCGGAGGTCACGGGGCCCCTTCCATGGTGTCGAGGATCGCGATGAGCCGGTCCCGCAGTTCGGGCGTCATGCGGCCGGCGCGCAGGGCGATGTGCTGCACCTGCCGGTCCGCGAGCGCGCCGAGTCCGTCGGCCGGATCGGCCCAGTCGGTGGGAGGCCGGCCCGCCGCCGTGCCGGGGGCGGTTGTCGTGGCGCCGGAAGTGAGCCAGTCGACGGTGATCTCCGGATGGCCCTCGGCGAGATGGTCGTTGACGAAGCGGACGAGCGCGATGACCACGGCGATCGAGGGGTTGGTGTAGCGCCCGGACCGGAGCATGCCCAGGTAGCTGCGGGAGACCCGGACGCCGTAGCGGTCCTCGGAGCGGCTGATCAGGTCGGCGGCCTCGCCGGTGCCGAAGGTCTGCCACCGGCCGAGGTGGTTTCGGTATCCGGCGATCGAGAAGAGGTGGTTGATCCGGCCGGTGAGGCTCTCGCCGCCGCCCTCCGTTCGGCTCGCGGTCATCGCCCGGACCTCGTCATCAGGACCGACCGTGCGTGGTCGGCCACGGCCTCCGCCTCCGCCGGGCCCAGCGGGCCCGACCGGGCGGCCGCCGCGTTCGCGAGAAAGTGCTCCGGCCGCGAGGTCGCCGTCAGGACGGTGGTGACCTCGGGGTGGGTGAGCACCCAGCGCAGCAGGGCCTCGGACCAGCTCGTACAGCCCAGTTCGCGCAGGAAGCCGGCGGACGGCGGCTCCGCCAACAGCGCGCCTTCGCCGAACGGCCGCATCACGACCACGCCGATGCCCGCCTCGGCGGCGGCAGGGAGGATGTCCTCGGCCAGGGTGGGCTCCGCCGCGTTCATGTTGACCTGGACGAAGTCCACCTGGTCGGCGGCGATGACGTGGGCGAGGTCGGCCCGGGTGCCGCCCATGCCGAAGGCGTGGTCGAACTGGTAGGTGACGCCGGTGAAACGGACTCGTCCGGCCGCCTTCTGACGGTCCAGCCAGGCCAGGTTCGCCCGCCATCCGTTGAGGTTGTGCACCTGGAGGAGGTCGATGCAAGAGCGTCCGTAGCCCGTGAGCTGCTCGGCGAAGACGGCTTCGACCGCCTCCGGTTCGGTGTCCCAGATCTTGGTGGCGACGAAGAACGACGGGTCCTGGCGGAGCAGCCGCGCGAGGCGGGGTTCCGCGTCGGAGTAGACCGGGGCGGTGTCCACCAGCCGGGCGCCGACCGTGCGGGCGGCCTCCAGCAGGCCCGCCAGCCGGTCCGGGCCGGCCCGGTCGATCGTCCGCCAGGTGCCCAGTCCGAGGACCGGTAGGTCGATGCCGGCCTTGCGGGCCGGGCGCCGGGGCACGGTCGAGGTCATCGTGATCCCTTCACTGCGAGAGGCCGGCGCACGGGGTCGCGCCGGGTGTCGGGGCCCGAGGGGATCGTGGGCGGGGCCGAGAAGGTCCCCTCAGGCGGAGGCCGCGCCCGCGCGGACCGGTTCCGCCTCCGGCGCGGGGCTGGTGATCTGCGTGGCGTCGAGGAGCCCGGGGAACCGGGCGTCGAGGTCGTCGCGCCGCAGGGTGATGATCCGGGTCGTGCCCCGGACCTCGGTGTGCATGACACCGGACTCGCGCAGCACCTTCAGGTGGTGCGAGAGAGTCGACTTGGCGATCGGGTAGACGAGCTGGCCGCAGGAGCGGGAGCCCTCCAGGAACATCACGCGCGCGATGTCCCGGCGGATGGGATCGCTGAGCGCGTGCAGCACCCGGTCCAGGGAGATCTCGGACCGGTCGGGATGGTAGAGCGGGCTGCGCATGGGCGACCTTCTTCGTGTCGTGGGCACCAGGCCCGCGCCTTCCCGGCGAGTACCTGCAGGCCGGCAGATTCAACGTTCTACGACTATAGAAGAACCGGGCCGGCCGGTGGAGGGGCGGTGGGCCGCGGGAGTCACGGGAGCCACTGGGGTCACGGGGGTTACGGGGTCGCCCGGCGACGGGCTTCCCCGCCGGGCACCAGCACGATCTTCCCGCCGACGCCTCCCCGCAGGGAGTGCGCAAGCGCCTCGCCGGCCTGCTCCAGCGGGTACCGGGCGGCAATGGGCAGCTCGAACGGGGCCGTGCCGATCAGGTCCAGGGTGCTCGACAGTTCCAGCGGGAGGTGCTCCAGGAAGCGGACCCCGCGTGCCTGGGCCGCCGCGTCCGGGACGATCGTGACCCGGCGGTCGGCCCCCGCGACGAGCCGGACGGCCGCCCCGGTGGGCTCCGCCCCGCCCGCGCAGTCGACGGAGGCATGGAAGGGCCCGTGTTCCGCGAGGCGCTGCGCAAGACCTTCCCCGTACCCGACCGGGGTCGCGCCGGCGGCACGGACCAGGCCGTGGCGGGCGGGGGAGGCCGTGCCGACGACCTCCCCCGCGCCCAGCAGCAGGGCGAGCCGCACCACGGCCAGGCCCACGCCGCCGGAGGCGCCGTGCACCAGCAGCCGCTCCCCGGGCCGCAGCCCGACCTGGCGCAGGGCCGAGTAGGCGGTGCCGGCGGCCACCGGCAGGACGGCGGCCTGTTCGTCGCTGAACCGGTCGGGGCACAGGGTGAGTTCGTCGGCCTCCTGCGAGGCGGCCACGGCCTCGTACTCCCTGAACGCGCCGGGCCGGCCGTGCCGGATGACGCGGTCGCCGACCCGGAAGCGGCGCACCCCGGCCCCGACCTCCACGACCACGCCCGCCCCCTCGACGCCGAGGCAGCCGCCGGGCAGGTCCATCGGTACGTACGCGCGGACCTCGCCGGAGAGGATCTTCCAGTCGATCGGGTTGACCCCGATCGCGGTGTGCCGGACGACCACCTGGCCGGGCCCGGCGACGGGATCGGGCACCTCGGCCGGGTAGAGGACCCCGGGGTCCCCGTACCGGTCGAAGAGGACGGCGGTGTTCACGCCTGCGCCTCCTGCTTCCTGAAGGCGCCGGCGACCGCGTACACGCAGAGCGAGACCAGGTAGGCGGCGACGGTGAACCCGGCCACGCCCCAGAACCCCGGGACGTTGGCGAGGAGCACTCCTCCGACGGCGCCGCCGACCGTGGTACCCACGTACATCGCGGAGTTGGACAACGAGGAGACCGTGCCCCGGGCCGTCTCGGTCTGCGACTGCAGGATGCTCATGAACACCGGGAACACGCACCCGCCCGTCATCATCACCAGCGCCAGCAGCGCCAGCGCGACCGGCAGGTTCGGGGCGAGCGGGACCAGGCAGTACAGGACGGCCATGGTCAGCACACCGGTCAGCAGGGACCGGTACAGGCCCAGGCGCGCGACCAGGCGGCTGCCGAACAGGGAGCCGATCACGTTTCCGGCGCCCACCGCCATCATCGCGGTGCCGACGGAGGCCACGTTCAACCCGAAGTCCTTGGTGAACCAGGACCCGAGGAAGGAGATGGCCTCGAAGTTGCCGGTCTGGAAGACGAGGTAGCCCAGCAGGTACCAGCGCAGCCGGCCGGTGCCGAGCACAGTCTTGTACGTGCCGACGATGGCCTTCGCCCCGCTGCCCGCGCCGGGTCGGCCCGGGATCGAGGGGAAGAGGCGGGCGAGCAGGACCCACAGCGCCACGGAGAGCCCGCCGATGCACCAGAAGGGCAGGTGCCAGGAGCCCGCGGCGAGCCAGCTGCCGAGCGGGATGCCCGCGAACTGGGCGATGGACAGCCCGGCGGTCGCGAAGCCCATGGTCCGGACGATCTCCTGGGGCTTGACCAGCACCGGGATGGACGCCCAGATCTGAGGGGAGACGAACGCGGCGCTCACGCCGGCGAGGAACCGGAAGAGGATCATCGTCCAGAACCCCTGCGCGAACCCGCACAGCGCCGTCATGACGATGAACCCGGTCAACCCGGTCAGCAGCACCCGGCGCCGGTCCCGCCCGTCCGATATCGGACCGGCGATCAGGGCGAAGACGGCGTAGCCCAGGGCGTACGCGCTGACCATCCAGCCCGAGATGTCGGGGGAGACGTCGAAGGCGTCGGTCAGGGTCGGCAGCAGGGGGGCGACGAGGAAGGTGTCCGTCCCGATGACGAACATCGTGGCGAACGCGAGGAAGGCGACGGTCCGCGAGGAGCGGGCGGCCGGAGGCTGCGCCGGCTTCGCGCCGGCCGTGGAGGAGACAGGTGAGGTGGTGGTCATGTCATCATCACCGCCCAGGAGCGGTTGAGCTTCCCTTCGAGCATGTGAAGTGCCTGTACCGCGATGAATCCCTCGTCGGTGGTCTCCGAGGGGGCGCCGGGCGCGCGCGAGAACCCTCCGTCCGCGCTCTGGCGGACGGTGATCCACCGGACGCAGGCCTCGGTGTCGGCCGGCAGCGCGCCCAGCATGTAGAGCCCGCCGATGGCGTGGTAGGAGCCGACGAAGCTCTCCGCGCCGTCCGTCCGGTAGCGGAAGCCGCCGGCCTCGGTCTGCAGGCCGCGGAGCCACCGGACGGTTTCGCCGGAGTGCGGCGGGCGAAGGCCGAGCGCGATCAGGGCGCCGATCGCGCGGAAGGTCGCGAAGGTGTCGGACGGGGAGCCGGGCCGGTTGCCGTAGCCGCCGTCCGGGTTGCGGCACGCGAGCAGGTAGGCCACCAGGTCGTCCTCCCGCTCCGGGCGGGCGCCCAGGGCGACGAGGGTCAGGGTGGCGAGGTGGGAGTGCCAGGCGTCGCAGGGGAAGCCGGGCGCGTTGCCGAACCCGCCTTCGGGACGCTGGCAGGACCGCAGGAAGGCCACGCAGGCGTCGCGGTCGAAGTCGGGGTGGTCCGCGCCCCCCAGCACGATGGCCGTCAGCACCGCGCAGTACGTGGTGAACGTCTCGGAGGGCAGGGCGGGTTGTTCACCGAAGCCGCCGTCCGGGTTCTGCGTGGCGAAGACGCCGGCGAGCACACCGGGGGTGTTCGGCACCGGCTCGTCCAGGGCCAGCAGGTCGGACACGACGTGCAGCACCGAGAAGGTCTGCGCGGTGCGGTCGGAACGCAGGCCGAGCGGGGACCGGTAGGGGGTGAGGCCGTAGCCCAGGCCGGAGGCGGTGGACCGCAGCCAGCGCAGGTAGTGCTCGATGTCGATGAGTCCCTCGGACAGCCGCCCGGTGGTGACGTGTCCCAGATCGTTGTCGAACGGGTCCGGCTGCGGACGCTCGACGAGCTCCGGCGCGGTGCGGGGGGCGACCACCCGGTCGCCCAAGACGGCCAGGGCCAGCAACTGGGTGCGGGCGTGCTTGCCGTGGAAGGGGACGTACGTGGTGTTGCCGACGGCGAACGAGCCGGTGGTGCGCGGGGGCACCATGACGTGCCGGGCGAGGGGGACCGTCGGGTCGACGGGGGTGGAGAACCAGCTGCCCTGGCCGTGGAAGACACCGCCCGCCACGGGGTCGGTGTTCCGTTCCAGCTCGGCTTCGGCCTCCTGTGCCAGGGCCTTCAGGACCGGTCCGTCCTCCCCGTCCGGGTCGTCGAGCCCGGCGACGGTCCGAGCCGCCAGGGCGAGGAGCGCGTGGTCGGCGACGAACTTCGCCGGGAACGGCGAGTCGGGGTGGCCGTGCAGGGCGGCCACCGCGTCGACGCGCACCACGGAGTCGGCGGAACTGCGGTCCCAGTAGCCGCCGGTACCGACGTGGAGGTGGTGGTCGTGGACGTGGACCAGGGCGCGGCGGGCCCGCTCCGCGGCGCCGGCGCGGCCGCGCCGGTGGAGCGCCGCCCAGGCCAGGGCCGCCAGGGCGGCCGGGCCGGCGCGGTGGCCGCGGAGCGTGTCCGGGACCCCGCGGGGGGTCAGACGGTCCCAGACGGCGTCGCCGTGGACGTAGCGGTCGATCCGCTCGGCCGCCGCGTCGAGGAAGGCCGAACCGGTGCCCGGGGTGAGGGCGTCGGCGGCCAGGATCAGTACGGCGGTCTCCTCCAGCGGGCCGGACTCGTCCAGTGCCACGCTCGCGGAGCGGTCGAGCCGGGCCGGCCAATCGTGGCCGAGGACGGCCTCGACGACGCGCTCCAGGTGGTTCCCGGCCTCGGTGAGCAGGGTGTCGTCGCCGGTCAGCGTCCCGGCCCGGTGCAGGGCCCAGGCGGCGAGCGCCTGTACGGAGGGGGTGCGGACGTCGCCGATCGGGTGGGGTGCGCCCGTGACGTCGAGCAGCTCGCGGAAGCCCGGCAGGTCCGGGTCGGTGAACTCCCGCAGGGAGGCGAGGAGTTTGCGCGCGAGGTCGGCGTCGTCCGGGCCGGGGACGGTCAGGAGGGCCAGGGCGGCGTCCCGCAGGGTGCGGTCGGGGGTGATCACGTCGGCGGAGTCGCGGCCGATGACGGCCGGGACGCGGCCCTCTTCGTCCAGGAGGTGTTCCTTGACGAAGGTGCGGAGGGAAGGAGGACTGGTCATGGGGTTCCTTGTGGATCCGGAGCGCGTGGGTCTGGCGCCCGCTCCCAAATTTCGTTATTCGAAGAAGTTCGAACTGTGGGGAGCGTAGCAGAACGCGCGGTCCGACGGGGCGGGTGGGAAAGGGACTTGGGGTGAGCGGTGGGCTCAGGGGCGCGGCAGGACCCGGCCGGGCCCGCTCGGGGTGGCGAGCACCCCCGCGGTGAAGCCGCCGGCGGGCACGTCGCCGACGACCACGGAGCCGGGGGCGACGACCGCCCCGTCGCCGAGCCGGCACGGGCCGACGACCGTCGCCCCCGCGCCGATCGAGACACCGGCGCCGATCCGGACGGGCCCGCCCTGCCAGGGCAGGGAGCGAAGGCCCAGGTCGTGGCCGCTGGAGACGACGAGGACTCCGTCGCCGAGGTCCGTCTCCGGGCCGATGTCGATGCCGCCGGACCCCTCCAGGATCGAGCCGGCGCCGATCCTGACGCGCGCGTCGAGGCGTACGCCCCCGTGCGGTGACGGTCCGTCGGGGCGGCCCATGGCGATCACCCCGACGCCCAGGTGTACATCGGGGCCGCCGGAGAGGGCCGCGTCGAGGAAGCCGCCCCCGTCCGAGGTCCAGTGGGCGGGCGCAGGGGTCCGTCCGGCATCGCCGCGGGCCCGGACCCGCTCGATGGTGGCGGTGAAGTCGGGCGCTTCGTCCTCGGTCACCTCGCGCCGCCGCAGCACGCGCGCCGGGCGGCCCACGACGATCACGTCGGGGGGAACGTCGGTGACGACGTGCGCCCCGGCGGCGACGACGGCCCCCGGGCCGATGTGGACTCCCGGTTCCACCACGGCCCGCGCGCCGATCCAGGCGCCGGCCCCGAGCGTGACGGGGGCGGCGTCCGGACGGCCGATGCGGGCCAGTGAGGCGATCTGGCAGCCGCTCGCCACGCGGGCTCCGTCCAGCCGGCAGCGGAAGCCGACGAAGACCCCGCCCGCGAGGGCGGATCCGCTCACCGACGTACCGAACCGGATCCAGGTGCCGGGCCCGACGGTCGTGCCGGGCGCCGTCACGGTGTCGCCCTCTATGAGCGCCGACGGCGCCAGGGAATGTTTCATGGCGCCTGAAACTAGTGTTCCGGTGCCACGCTCCGCAACCACGCCCGGAGTTTGTGTCCGCTCTTTCCGGCGCGGTTCCCGCGGAATCGAAGTTTTCAGATTCATCCCTCTTGGGGGAATGCTGAATTCCGCTTGTACTTCCCAAGTGCGAACTTGACGAAGTCATTGCCCTCCGTGCGACCGCCGCCACACTGTGCTGACCTCGGCGTTGGCTAGTATAGTGTTGCGCAGGCATGTTCGACGTTCTACGATCTTTGGACATCACCTCAAGCGGCCGCTGTGTCCAGGCTTGAGGTGCACGAAGGCAACGGGGGGATCGCCGGATGGGCGATATTGTTCCGTTTCCCCTTCCTTTCGCATTTCCTTGCTGGCGCCGTGCGCCGCGGAATATCAGGTGAAGACCGTCGAAGGGCGGAAACATTTCATGCACGTATTGGTGACCGGTGGTGCTGGTTTCATCGGTGGAAATTATGTGAGAAGACTCCTCGACGGCCGGTCGGACCTGTCGGTCGACCGCGTGACCGTGCTCGACAAGCTGACCTACGCGGGCAACCTCGCCAACCTCGCCCCGGTGGCGGACCATCCCGGGCTGCGTTTCGTCGAGGGCGACATCGCCGACCCGGAGCTCGTCTCGAAGCTGCTCGGTGACGTGGACGCGGTGGTCAACTTCGCCGCCGAGACCCACGTCGACCGTTCCATCCACGACCCGGCCGAGTTCGTCCGTACCAATGTCCTCGGCACCCAGAACCTGCTGGACGCCGCGCGGACCGCCGGCCTCCCGAGGTTCGTCCACATCTCCACGGACGAGGTCTACGGTTCCATCGACGAGGGCGCCTGGACCGAGGAACGGCCCCTGGCCCCCAACTCGCCCTACGCGGCGGCCAAGGCGGGGGCGGACCTGCTCGCCCTGGCCTACACGCGGACCCACGGGCTGAACCTCTCCATCACGCGCTGCAGCAACAACTACGGCCCGTACCAGTTCCCCGAGAAGGTCATCCCGCTCTTCGTCACCACCCTCCTGCAGGGCGGATCGGTGCCGCTGTACGGCGACGGCCTCAACGTGCGCGACTGGCTCCACGTCGACGACCACTGCCGGGGCATCGATCTCGTCCTCGCCGAAGGCGCGTCCGGAGAGGTCTACAACATCGGCGGCGGCCGGGAACTGAACAACCGTCGCCTCACCGAACTGATCCTCGACGCCTGCGGTGCCGACTGGTCCGCCGTCCGCCCGGTCGCCGACCGCAAGGGACACGACCGCCGCTACGCCCTGGACGACTCCAAACTGCGCGCGCTCGGCTACCGCCCCGAAGTCACCTTCGAGGACGGCCTCGCCGAGACGATCGCCTGGTACCGGGAGCACACCGACTGGTGGCGCCCGCTCCTCCCGGCCGTCCCCGCCGTACCCGCCGTCGGCGCGAGCCCGAGCCCGAGCCCGGCCATGAGCACCGCCATGAGCACCGCCACGAGCACCGACGCCCGCTGACGGACGTCCCACCACCCCGCCCACGGGGAGACGCCCACCGCCCCCCGCTCGGACCTCGCCGTCACCGGTCTGTACATGGAGAAGCGCCAGGGCCGGCTCCGGGCAGTACGTCATGGAGCCGGCGACCGCCTGAGCCGCCCCGGCCGGATGCAGCCGCCCCGGCCCGGACGTCCCTCCACCCCTCCGCCACTCTTCCACGGCCGCTGTGCCCGCAGTCAGGCCGTGGCCTCGCCGCAGGGTCCGTCACGCCCGGCCGGGTTCCCGCCCGGCCGGTCGGACCGGCCTGTACCCACCTCGAAAGGTGCCACAGATGAAGGTCCTCCACCTGCCGGCCGAGACCGGCACCGGTCACAACATGCGGGCCCTCGCGGTGGCCGCGAAGGTGCGCACCCTGTTCCCCGGAGCGGAGCAGCACGTGTACCTCGGTTCCAAGAGCGCACTGTTCACCCCGATGTTCGAGGAGCTCGGCGTGCACGTGCACACCGCCTCCGATCAGCAGGACCACGCCAACACCTCGCAGCTCGCCCGGCGCTTCGACTGGACCTCGTACGTCACCGGTTACCTCAACCGCACGTTCATCAGCGGCGACCGGATGCTCGCCGCGATCGCCCTGATCGGCTCCGTCCGTCCCGACGTGGTCGTCAGCGACTACAACGTCGCTGCGTGCCTGGCCGCCGAGGTCTCCGGGGTCCCCTACGTCCTTGTCACCGAGCGCTACGACTTCACCCTCGGCCAGATCGACAACGCCGCCCTCCTGGAGGCCGGCTTCATCCTCGACGACCCCGATGAGGTCGACGCCATCCGGGCCTCTCTCACCACCCTCTTCCGGTGGGTGACCCGACGGGCCCGCGCCGTCCTCACGGACAAGCCGGACGTTCCCGAACTCGACCGGGGAACCCCGGTGTTCGAGGCCCTCGCGGCCGGCAACGGCCACGTCGTCGGCCCGATCGTCCGCGATGAGTGCGCGGCCGACCCGGCGCCCCGCGCCGAGATCGACGCCCGTTTCGGTCTGCACGGCACCGAGTACGCCATCGTCGGCTTCGGCGGCACCACCATGTTCACCGAGAACAAGGAACGGCTGCTCGCCGAGTACCTCACCGCCTTCGAGAAGCTGCGCACCGAGCACCCGGACGCCCGGCTCGTCGTGATCGGCCGCCAGACGTTCACCGAGGAGGTCGACGGGGTCGTCCTCGTCGACTACGTGTCCGACTGGCATTCCCTGGTCAAGCACTCCAAGGTCATCCTCTCGCCCCCCGGCTGGCTGTCGGTCACCGAGCTCGCCGTGATGAACGCCCCGGTCGCCTACGTGCTCAGCGGGCGGGACGAGTACCACGAGCGGGAGGCCATGACCCGGCTCGACCACCTCGGGTACACCACGGCCACCGAGCCCGACGCCGACACCCTGCTCGCCATCCTGCGCACCGCCTTCGACGAACCGGAAGCCTTCCGGCGCCGGGCCGCGGAGGCGTCCAAGGCCATCGCACCGACGGGCAACGGGGCCGAGGCGGCCGCGAAGCTGATCGGCCAGGTGGTGGCCGAGGCCTCCGCCGGCAGGCAGCTCGCCGAAGCGGTCTGACCCGCGGCCCCGCCCAGCCGCACGTACCACCGGCCCAACCCCGCACCACGAGACCATCACCGACCCGAGGTGTTTCGATTGTCCGCGTATCTGTCCGCGTATCCCGAATTCTCCGAGCCGCCCGCGCTGCCGTCGGCGACCCGCATGATGCTGCGCAACGAAGGCTCCACGACCGTGCTGCTGCAGTCACTCATGGACTCCCCGCTGTCCGCCGAGGTACTGCCCGGCCCCGACCCCGCCACCCTGCGGGCCTCCGGTCACCTCACCGACGTGTTCGGGCCCGGACCCCACCCGGACCTGCGGATCCGCCGCTCCCGCCTGCGCGACCGCACGGGCGCCGTGGTCAGCGAGAACCTGATCACCTTCCGCCGGGCCGACGCGGCCCACGTGATACCCGGGGGCGACACCCCCTTCGGCCTGCACACACGCAGCCTGGGCCTGTACGAACGCCGCCGGATCCTCGCCACCGGCCTCACCGTCGAACGCTTCGGCCTGCTCCCGGTCGGCTCGCCCGGCCGCGTCTACGAAATCGCCTTCTCCAACCACGTCACGGTCCTCGTGCACGAGGTCTTCAACCCCCGCTTCGTGACCACCACGACCGAGGCCGGGACGGGGCCGTCCGCCGGGCTGCCCGACCACCAGCCCCGCTGGCCCGATCTCCGGGAGACGGCCCACGTCCGCCGGGTCCTCGCCCACGCCGATCCGCTCGTTCCGATGCCGGAGGCCCGTGCCCTGCGCACGGAACTGGCCGGCCCGTCCTTCCTCCTCCAGGGCGGCGACTGCGCCGAAACCTTCGCCGACAACACCCCCCGCTCCGTGCGCAACCGTGTCGACGTGCTGCGCGCCATGGCCGAGCGGATCGCCGGGGGCTCCGGGGCCCGGGTCGTCACCGTCGGGCGCATCGCCGGCCAGTACGCCAAGCCGCGCTCGTCATCCGTCGAACGGCGCGGCGGCACCTCGCTCCCCTCCTACCTCGGCGACGCCGTCAACGCCGCCGCCTTCACGGAGGCCGGTCGCGTCCCCGACCCGAAGAACCTGCTGCGCGCCTACCGCGAGTCGGCCAAGACCCTCTCCTTCCTGGCCGGTTCGGGGATCTACACCTCCCACGAGGCCCTGCTCCTCGACTACGAACTCCCCCAGGTCCGCACCTCACCCGTCGACGGTGCCCGCTGGGCCCACTCCGGTCACATGCTGTGGATCGGGGAGCGCACCCGGTCGCTCAGCGGCCCGCACATCGGGTTCGCCTCCGGCATCGCCAACCCGATCGCCGTCAAGATCGGCCCCGGCTGCACTCCTGACGAACTCCTCGCCCTCCACGCGGTCCTCAACCCGGACAACGTTCCCGGCCGGCTCACCTTCGTCCTGCGGATGGGCCGGGCACTGGCCTACGAGCGCGCCCGCGAACTGCTCACCGCGGCGTCCACCGTGGGCCTTGCCGACCGCTTCGTCAGTGACCCCATGCACGGCAACGGGGTCACCAGCCCGGGCGGGATCAAGACCCGCACCATGCGGGCGATCGAGGAGGAACTGCGCGGCTTCTTCACCGCCTGCCGCGAGACCGGCACTCCTCCCGGCGGCGTCCACCTGGAGCTGTCCGGGGACGACGTCACCGAGTGCGTGGACGTGGACATCGACGACACCTGGCTCGGGCGCCGCTACCACACCTCGTGCGACCCCCGCCTCAACCCGTCCCAGTCCCTCCACCTGGCCGACCTGATCGCGACCCTGCTCGTCACCACCACTCCGGCCCTCAGCCTGACCGCCTGACCGGCCGCCGGGCGCGGTGCGGGGGACGGGCCGACCGACACCTGACGGTGTGCAGCGCGCCCGTCCCCCGCCCCACCCCGGCATCCGCCCCGACCCAGAAAGGCGCCCGCCCATGCGCGGAATCATCCTCGCCGGAGGCTCCGGCACCCGGCTCCGCCCGCTGACCAGCGTCCATTCCAAGCAGCTGCTCCCGGTCTACGACAAGCCGATGATCTACTACCCCCTCTCGGTGCTGATGCAGACCGGGATCCGGGAGATCCTGATCATCTCCACCCCCGAGCACCTCGGCGCCTACCGCTCCCTCCTCGGCGACGGCGGCCGGCTCGGCATCCGCCTCGAGTACGCGGTGCAGGACCAGCCCAAGGGCCTGGCCGAAGCCCTCCTGATCGGCCGCGAGTTCGTCGGTGACGAACAGGTCTGCCTGATCCTCGGGGACAACATCTTCTACGGGCACGGTCTGCCCGACATGCTCCGCGCCGAGGCCGCCCGCCTCGACGGCTGCACCCTCTTCGGTTACCCCGTCAGCGATCCCGAGCGCTACGGGGTGGCCACCGTCGACGAGGACGGCACCATCCTCACCCTGGAGGAGAAGCCCACCGCCCCCCGCTCGAACCTCGCCGTGACCGGCCTCTACCTGTACGACAACGACGCTCTGGACCTCGCCGCCGGGCTTGCGCCCTCGGCCCGCCAGGAACTGGAGATCACCGACCTCAACCTCCGCTACGTGGAGCAGGGCCGGGCCCGCCTGGTCAACCTCGGACGGGGCTCCGCCTGGTTCGACACCGGTACCCACGACAGCCTCCTGGAGGCCGCGACGTTCGTCCAGGTGCTGGAGAAGCGCCAGGGCATCCGCATCTCCTGCGTCGAGGAAGTCGCCTACCGCATGGGCTACATCGACGCCGAGCAGCTTGCCGCCCTGGGCGGGGAGCTGTCCCCCTCCACCAGCTACGGCCGGTACGTACTGGAACTGGCCGGCGCCGCATGAGCATCGCCCCCGCCGTGAGGGGGCGGGCGGCCACCGCCACGGCGGGCCGCCCGCCGGCCCGGCGCCGTCGCCCCCTCACCGTGCTCCTCCTGTGCTGGCTGGTCGTCCTCTTCGACGGCATGGACGTCAACGTCTACGGCGCGGTGATGCCCCGGATGCTCGCCGACCCCGGACTGGGCCTGGACCCCGCCACGGCGGGGACCGTCGGCAGCTGGACCACCTTCGGCATGCTGATAGGGGCCCTCGCCGCGGGTAACCTCACCGACTGGACCGGCCGTCGGCCGGTGATCGTCGGCGGCACCCTGCTGTTCTCGGCCGGCTCGGTGCTGTGCGCCGCCGCCCCGGGGGCCGAGTCCTTCGGACTGGGGCGGTTCGTCACCGGCCTCGGCCTCGGCGGGGTCATGCCCGTCTGCCTGAGCATGGTGATGGAGTTCGCGCCGGGCGCCCGCGCCGCCCTGACCGCGGGCGTGCTGATGACCTCCTACCACGTGGGGGGCATGCTCGCGACCGGCCTGGGCCTCACCCTGGCGGCCGGCAGCGGATGGCGCGCGGTCTTCTGGGCCGGAGCCGTGCCCGCGCTGGTGGCCGTACCGCTGCTGCTGTGGCTGCTGCCCGAGTCGCCGGCCGTACTGCTCGCCAAGGGGCGCACGGACCGGGCCCGGCAACTGGCGGACCTGTACGGTCTGCGGCTCCGGCACGCCACGGCGGCGCCGCAGGCGGTCGGGGTCCGGGCCCGGTGGCACGCCGCCCTGGCGCTGTTCCGCGGCCCCGGCCGCCGGGCCACCCCGCTGCTGTGGGCCGCGTCCTTCTGCGGGCTGCTGCTCGTCTACGGCGTGAGCACCTGGCTGCCCCAGCTCATGCGGGCCGCCGGATACGGCCCCACGTCCTCGGTCGCCTTCCTCCTCGTCATCAACGCGGGCGGGATCGTCGGCATGCTGATCGCGGGCACCGTCGCCACCCGGTTCGGAGTCGCCCGTGTCTCTGCGGTCTGGTTCCTGCTGACCGCGGTCGGCGCACTGCTGCTCAGCCTGCGGCTGCCGCTCCCCGTCACGTACGTGATCGTCGCGGTGACCGGCATCTGGCTGTTCAGCGCCCAGGTCATGGTGTACGCCACCGTCCCCGCCCTCTACCCGGCCGGGCAGGTCTCCGCCGGCCTGGGCTGGGCCACCGGAGTCGGCCGTCTCGGCGCGGTCATGGGCCCCGCTCTCGGCGGGGCCGTCGTCGCCCACGGGGCACAGCGGTGGGCCTTCGTCATCTTCGCCGCGGCCGGCCTGACCGGCGCGCTGGCGATCCACCTCGCAGGGAGGACCCCATGCCCCTCGGACAGCTAGGGCGCATCGCCAGCGCGTACGACGGGCGCGGCGGCGTCGCGGACCCGTGGCCCGCCCCGCTCCGGGAGGCACGGTGAGCAGGCTGCGCTGGCTGACCGCGGGTGAGTCGCACGGCCCGGCACTGGTGGCCGCACTGGAGGGCCTGCCCGCCGGCGTCCCGGTGACCACCGCCCTGGTGGCCGCCGACCTCGCCCGGCGCAGGCTCGGGCACGGCCGCGGCGCCCGGATGGTATTCGAGCGGGACGAGGTCACGATCCTGGGGGGCGTCCGCCACGGCCTGTCCCTCGGTTCACCGGTGGCGGTCATGGTCGGCAACACGGAGTGGCCGAAATGGCAGCAGGCCATGTCGCCCGACCCGGTGGACGGTGCCTCCCTCACGGCGGGCACGGGCCGCAACGCCCCTCTGACCCGTCCCCGCCCGGGCCACGCCGACCTGGCCGGCATGCAGAAGTACGGCTTCGACGAGGCCCGCCCGATCCTGGAGCGCGCCAGCGCCCGGGAGACGGCGGCCCGCGTCGCGCTCGGTGCGGTCGCCCGCTCCTTCCTGCGGGAGGCCGCGGGAATCGCGATCGTGTCGCACGTGGTGGGACTGGCCTCGGTCCGGGCCCCGAACGGTGCGTACCCCACCCCGGCCGATGTGCCGGCGCTGGACGCGGACCCGGTGCGCTGCCTGGACGCGGCGGCGTCGAGGGCGATGGTCGCGGAGATCGACCGGGCGCACAGGGACGGCGACACCCTGGGCGGCGTGGTCGAGGTCCTCGCGTACGGGGTTCCGGTCGGCCTCGGCTCGCACGTCCACTGGGACCGCCGTCTGGACGCCCGCCTGGCCGGTGCCCTGATGGGCATTCAGGCGATCAAGGGCGTCGAGGTGGGCGACGGCTTCGCGCTGGCCCGCGTGCCGGGCTCAAGGGCCCATGACCAGATGATCCCGACACCGGAGGGCATCGCGCGCACGACAGCCCGTGCGGGCGGCACGGAAGGCGGGCTGACGACGGGGCAACCGCTGCGCGTCCGCGCCGCGATGAAGCCGATCGCCACGGTCCCGCGCGCCCTGGCCACCGTCGACGTCGCCACGGGCGAGGCCGCCACGGCGCACCACCAGCGCTCGGACGTCTGCGCCGTCCCGGCGGCCGGTATCGTCGCCGAGGCCATGGTCGCCCTGGTCCTGGCCGACGCCGTGGTGGAGAAGTTCGGCGGCGACTCGCTCCCCGAGACCCGCCGCAACGTCCGCTCCTACCTCGACGGTCTCCGCATCCGGACCCGCTGAGACCGGAACGCCGGCCGGCGGGCGAGGTGCAGTGGGGTGGCGGACAGCGGCTCCGGCGGGGGGCCGCCGCCGTGTTCGGGCTCAGCGCTCGACCGGCAGGCCCGTCGGTTCCTTGATGCGCTTCATGATGATCTGGGAGTTGACCTCGGTGATGCCGGTGAGGGACGTCAGCTTCTCGATCCAGAGGCGTTCGTACGCGCGCAGGTCCGCGACGGCGATGCGCAGCAGGCAGCCGGGGCTGCCGAAGAGGCGGTAGGCCTCGATGACGTCGGGGATGTCCTGGAGGGCGGCCTCGAAGGCCTCGACCGCGGCGCGGTCCCGGCGTACCTCTACGGAGACCAGCACCTCGAAGCCGCGGTCGACCGCCTCGGGGGCGATCACCGCGCGGTAGCCCTGGATCACCCCGTCCTGTTCGAGCTGGCGTACGCGGCGCATGCAGGGAGAGGGGGTCAAGCCGACACGCTGGGCCAGTTCCTGGTTGCTGAGGCGGCCGTCGGCCTGGAGCTCACGCAAGATATCGCGGTCAATGGCGTCCATGGAGCAATTATCACCCAGCGTTTATGAACGGAGGGGGCGAAACTGGCAATCGCGTTGCGCATAGATCTCACTATCATTGCCAGCTCAGCACATCTGTACGAGGTATCGCCCGTACGTGAGGAAGGGTGGCCATGGGACGGATCGTCGTCATCAGCACCGGCGGCACGATAGCCAGCCGCTGGCAGGGTTCCGGCTTCGCCGCCGACGCCGACGGGCGTGAGGTCATGGCCACCGCGCCGCTGCCCGAGGACATCACCGTCGAGGTGGTGGACCTGTTCAGCGTGAACAGCCCCCGGCTGACCACCGCCCACCAGCTCACCCTGCTGCGCACCGTGCACGAGGTGCTCGCCGACCCGGGCGTGGACGGCATCGTCGTCACGCACGGAACCGACACCCTGGAGGAGTCGGCGTTCCTCGTCGACCTGCACCACCACGACCCGCGCACCGTGGTCTTCACCGGCGCGCAGCGGCCCATGGGCACCGCCGACGGGGACGGCCCCGGCAACCTCTACGACGCGCTGCTCACGGCCGCGAGCACGCGGGGGCTCGGCGTGCTGATCGCCTTCGGCGGGCGGGTGCACGCGGCCCGCGGCACGGTGAAGACGCAGGCGGTGGCGCTGGACGCGTTCGCCGACCCCTCGAAGGAACTGCTCGGCAAGATCGGCTTCGGCAAGGTCACGATGCTGCGGAGCCCGCAGCGCCCGGAGCCGCTGCCGCTGCCGGCGATGCCGGAGGTGCCGCCGCGGGTGGACGTCGTGATGCACCACGCGGACGGGGACCCGGTGCTGCTGAACGCCGCGCTCGCGGCGGGTGCGCGGGGGCTGGTCCTGGTCGGTACGGGGGCCGGGAACGCGACTCCCGAGATCGTGGAGGCGGTACGGGACGCCATCGCGCGGGGCGTGCTGGTCGCGCTGACCACGCGGGTCGCCGCCGGGCCGGTGACCGAGATCTACACCCACGGCGGAGCCGTGGACCTGGTGGCCGCGGGCGCCGTCCCGACGGGCACCCTGCGCGCCCCGCAGGCACGGATCGCCGTACTGTCGGCGCTGCTGGCCTCCGAGGACGAGGCGGACCGCGTCCGCATCCTCCAGCGCAGCGTCTCCTCGGCGGAGCCGGCGCTCGTCACCGCCTGAGGCCGGTGTCCGCGGGGGCGGCGCCGCCGCCCCCGCGCCCGGGGTCAGCCCTGCCCGAACGCCGCCAGGATGCGGTCCGCCGCCGAGGTGGGGGTGAGCGTGCCCGCGCGGATCGCCGCCTCCAGGGCGGGGGACAGCTCGCGGACCGCCGGATTGCCGCGCAGCCGGTCCAGGAGCTCGTCGCGCACCATCGACCAGGTCCACTCCACCTGCTGCTGCGCCCGCTTGGCCGCCAGGCGGCCTCCCGCGTCCAGCAGGCGGCGGTGCTGCTCCAGGCGGTTCCAGACCTCGTCCAGGCCCGCCGACTCCCGCGCGCTGCACGTGAGGACCGGCGGGGTCCAGGCCGCGTCCGCCGGGTGCATCAGGCGCAGGGCGCCCGACAGCTCCCGCGCCGCCGCCTTCGCGTCGCGCTCGTGCGGGCCGTCCGCCTTGTTCACCGCGAGGACGTCCGCCAGCTCCAGGACACCCTTCTTGATGCCCTGCAGCTGATCGCCCGTACGGGCCAGGGAGAGCAGGAGGAAGGAGTCCACCATGCCGGCGACCGTCGTCTCCGACTGGCCCACGCCCACCGTCTCGACGAGGACCACGTCGTAGCCCGCCGCCTCCATGACGATCATGGATTCGCGCGTCGCCTTCGCCACCCCGCCCAGCGTGCCCGCCGAGGGGGAGGGGCGGACGAACGCCGCCGGGTCCACCGACAGCCGCTCCATCCTCGTCTTGTCGCCCAGGATGGAGCCGCCCGTGCGCGTGGAGGAGGGGTCCACCGCGAGGACCGCCACCCGGTGGCCCAGCCCCGTCAGCATCGTGCCGAACGCGTCGATGAACGTGGACTTGCCGACCCCCGGCACCCCGCTGATCCCGATCCTGCGCGCCCGTCCCGTGTGCGGGAGCAGCTCCGTCAGCAGTTGCTGCGCCAGCGCGCGGTGGGCGGGCAGGGTGGACTCGACGAGGGTGATGGCGCGCGCGATGAACGCGCGCTTCCCGCCGAGGACCCCCTTGGCGTAGGCCTCGATCTCGATCTTCGGAGCCATCGGCCGCGCCTACAGCTCGTGGCCCAGATCCGCGGCCAACCGCGTCACCAGGTCGTGGGCCGCGTCCGGGATCACCGTGCCGGGCGGGAACACCGCCGCCGCGCCCATCTCCAGCAGCGTCGGCACGTCGGCCGGCGGGATCACCCCGCCCACCACGATCATGATGTCCTCGCGCCCCTCCTCCGCCAGCTGCTCGCGCAGCGCCGGTACGAGGGTCAGGTGGCCGGCCGCCAGCGACGACACGCCCACCACGTGGACGTCCGCCTCGACGGCCTGGCGGGCCACCTCCGCCGGGGTCTGGAACAGCGGGCCGACGTCCACGTCGAAGCCCAGGTCGGCGAAGGCGGTCGCGATCACCTTCTGGCCGCGGTCGTGCCCGTCCTGGCCCATCTTGGCGACCAGGACCCGCGGGCGGCGGCCCTCCGCCTCCTCGAAGCGGTCGACCAGTGCGCGCGTGCGCTCCACGTTCGGGGACTCTCCCGCCTCGGTCCGGTACACACCCGAGATCGTACGGATCTGGCTCGCGTGCCGCCCGTACACCTTCTCCAGCGCGTCCGAGATCTCACCCACGGTCGCCTTCGCGCGCGCCGCGTCCACCGCCAGCGCGAGCAGGTTCCCGTCCGCGCGGTCGGCCGCGTTCGTCAGCGCGCGCAGCTTGTCCTGCGTCACCGCCTCGTCGCGCTCCTCGCGCAGCCGGCGCAGCTTCTCGATCTGCTGCGTGCGCACCGAGGAGTTGTCGACCTTGAGCACGTCGATCTGCTCGTCGTTCTCCACCCGGTACTTGTTCACGCCGATCACCGGCTGGCGGCCCGAGTCGATGCGCGCCTGCGTCCGCGCCGCGGCCTCCTCCACGCGCAGCTTCGGGATGCCCGCGTCGATGGCCTGCGCCATGCCGCCGGCCGCCTCGACCTCCTGGATGTGCTGCCAGGCCCGGCGCGCCAGGTCGTACGTCAGCTTCTCGACGTACGCGCTGCCGCCCCACGGGTCGATCGACCGGCAGGTCCCCGACTCCTGCTGGAGCAGGAGCTGGGTGTTGCGGGCGATGCGCGCCGAGAAGTCCGTCGGCAGCGCGAGCGCCTCGTCGAGCGCGTTGGTGTGCAGCGACTGGGTGTGCCCCTGGGTCGCCGCCATCGCCTCGATGCACGTACGCGTCACGTTGTTGAAGACGTCCTGAGCGGTCAGCGACCAGCCCGAGGTCTGCGAATGCGTGCGCAGCGAGAGCGACTTGGCGTTCTTCGGGTCGAACTGCTTGACGAGCCGCGCCCACAGCAGGCGGGCGGCGCGCAGCTTCGCCACCTCCATGAAGAAGTTCATGCCGATCGCCCAGAAGAACGACAGGCGCGGTGCGAACGCGTCCACGTCCAGCCCGGCGCCCTGACCGGCCCTCAGGTACTCCACGCCGTCCGCGAGGGTGTACGCGAGCTCCAGGTCGGCCGTGGCCCCGGCCTCCTGGATGTGGTACCCGGAGATCGAGATCGAGTTGTACCGCGGCATCTTCTGCGAGGTGAACGCGAAGATGTCCGAGATGATCCGCATCGACGGCTTGGGCGGATAGATGTAGGTGTTGCGGACCATGAACTCTTTGAGGATGTCGTTCTGGATGGTCCCGGCGAGCTTGTCGGGGGAGACGCCCTGCTCCTCCGCCGCCACGATGTAGAGGGCGAGGACCGGCAGCACCGCGCCGTTCATCGTCATCGACACCGTCATCTTGTCCAGCGGGATGCCGTCGAAGAGCTGCCGCATGTCGTAGATCGAGTCGATCGCCACGCCCGCCATGCCGACGTCACCCGTGACGCGCGGGTGGTCGCTGTCGTAGCCGCGGTGCGTGGGCAGGTCGAAGGCGATCGACAGGCCCTTCTGGCCGGCCGCGAGGTTGCGCCGGTAGAAGGCGTTCGACTCCTCGGCCGTCGAGAAGCCCGCGTACTGGCGGATCGTCCACGGCTGGTTGACGTACATCGTCGGGTACGGGCCGCGCAGGTACGGGGCCATGCCCGGGTAGGTCCGCAGGAAGTCCAGGCCCTCCAGGTCCCGGCCCGTGTACAGCGGCTTCACGCCGATGCCCTCGGGGGTCTCCCACAGCAGGTCGCCGGCGGCGGTCCCGGTGGACTCCTTCACCGCCGCGCGCCACTGGTCCTCGGACCCGGCCGCGGTGCCCGCGCCGTTCAGCGCGAGTTCGGAGAAATCGGGGATGCTCACAGGGAGACTCCCATCCGGTCGAGTACGGAGGACAGTACGGCGACCGCGTCGCAGCCCGCGAAGACGTACTCGTCCACGGCGCCGGCCGCGGTACCCGGCTTGCCCGCGAGGAACACGGTCGTCGCGCCGGCCGCGCGCAGGGCCGCGGCCACCGCCCCGGCCTGCTCCTCGTACAGCGGATCGCTGGAGCACAGCACGGCCATGCCGTCCGCGCCGCTCGCGGCATAGGCCTCGGCGGCCGTGGCCGGGTCCACCGACACCGGGTCGTGGACCGGTTCGACGCCGCCCGCCTGGAACAGGTTCGCGGCGAAGGTGGCGCGCGCGGTGTGCGCCGCCGCGGGTCCCAGCGCGGCGAGGAAGATCCGCGGCCGGTGGCCCGTCGCGGCCAGGTGCGCGTCGCTGCGGGCGCGCAGCGCCTCGTACGCCTCGTCGCGCCGTACGCGGGGCAGCCCGCCGGTGGGGCCCGCCGGGGCGGGCTCGCGGTCGAGGGGCTTCTCGGAGAGCAGCGGGAACTCGCTGACGCCCGTGATGGGTTCACGGCGCTTGGCGAGCTTCTTGGAGCGCTCGGCCCAGGTGGCGGCGAGCCGCTCGGCGACCAGTCCGGAGCGCAGGGCGGCGGCCAGGCCGCCGGCCTTCTCGATCGTCTGGAAGAACTCCCAGGCGGCGTGCGCCAGTTCGTCGGTCAGCCGCTCCACGTAGTACGAGCCGCCGGCCGGGTCGATGACGCGGGCCAGGTGCGACTCCTCCAGCAGGATGGTGGAGGTGTTGCGGGCGATGCGGCGCGCGAAGGCGTCCGGCAGGCCGAGTTCGTGGTCGAAGGGGAGCACGGTGACCGAGTCGGCGCCGCCGACGCCCGCCGCCATGCAGGCGACGGTGGTGCGCAGCATGTTCACCCACGGGTCGCGACGGGTCATCATCACCGGCGAGGTGACGGCGTGCTGGCGCTGGGCGCCGGCCTCGGGGGCCCCGCAGGCCTCCGCGATCCGGGCCCACAGGCGGCGCGCGGCGCGGAACTTCGCGATGGTGAGGAACTGGTCGGCGGTCGCGGCGTAGCGGAACTCCAGCTGGCCCAGTGCCTCGCCCGTGGGGGCGCCGTCCTGCGTCAGGGCGCGGAGGTAGGCCACCCCGGTCGCCAGGGACAGGCCGAGTTCCTCGGCGGCCGAGCCGCCCGCCTCGTGGTACGGCAGCGCGTCGACGGTGAGGGCGCGGATGCCCGGCCAGTGCGCGGCGGCCTCCCGGGCGAGGCCGACGGCGCCGGCGAGCTCCAGGACCTCACCCGTACGGGCCTCATGGCCGAGGGGGTCGGCGCCGAAGCTCGCGCGGGCGGCCGCGGGGGCCACCTGCCGCTCGGCGTACAGGCGCAGCAAGGCGCGGGCGGCGTCGGCGTATTCGGCTCCGGCGTCGAGGCAGACGGGCGCCAGGTCGAGGTAGACGCCGTCGAGGGCGCGGGGGAGCGCGTCGACGGGGAGGCCGCCGCAGGAGTCGCCCACGGACAGCCAGAGGGAGGTGACCCCGTTCTCCAGGTCGGTGAGAACGGCCTCGTTCACCCGTACGGGGTCGTTTCCGACATACCGCTGACGTACGTCCCAGCCGTCGGCGGCACCGCCGGCGGGGCTGCCACCCCGTATGAACGGCGCGAAACCGGGGAACCCGGTCTCTTCGGCCGTTTCGGGCGCGGTGTACAGCGGGCGGGTGGTGAGCCCGTCCTCAAGCTTCGTGGACAACGCGTCTTCTGCGGCTTCGCCGGATACGTCCTTGCCGGACTTGCGTAGAACGCCCTCTACCAGGCGCTGCCACTGCTCATGCGTCGCGTCAGGGAACTCGGCGGCCAAGGAGAGCCCGTCATCAGGCAGGACCGTCATGGCTCGAATGCTAGGGGGGTGGGCTCGCGAACGACTATAACCACCGCATGTGATCTCCCCCTCTCATGTGAGAGGGGTCGGGTCACGAAAGAGCGTCCCGAGCAGCGGCGCGGGGGGCGGGGGCCGGTGCCGGGGGCGGGGTGGGGTGTCGTCCGGAGTGGGGCATGATTCATGGCGCCTTTTCCGTGTCGGCGAAGTACTCCGGACGGGGCGCCAACACATCACGTTTGACACTCCGGCCGACACCCCACCCCACCCCCGACCCCGGCGGGCGGCTTCGGCCCCGAGGGTGCAGTCCGGTGGGTGCGTGGCGGTCGCGTTGCGGGGGCGTGAAATCCGGCCACGGTTTTCGGCCGCCCGAGGGTGGTGGGTGGCCTCTGGTGGCATGGTCGAAGTGCCAGGTCAGGGGTGGTCCCCCTAGGTGGGCGGGGGATCCGGGCAGGGTTTGTTTCGGCGTGTCGGGCGGGGCTTGACCCGTCTCGGAGTCGCTGCCAGGCTCCGAGCCATGTCCGCGTTCGAGCTCCTCGCCCCGCGGTTCCACACCCCCGGCTCCTGTACCGCGCCGGGTGCGTGTCCGGGCCGCTGTCAGGCCCTGCGCCGCGCCTGAGCGCCGCCCCGGGTCCCGCCCGGTGACCGTTCGGCCTCCCGCCGGACCGGCTTTCGGTCCCATCCCGACCCGGGATGGCCGGGCTCCCGGTCGGCTGGTCCGCCGTCGGCCGGTCAGGCCCCTGCCGTTCGCCTTCCGGCCTTCAGCCGGTTCGGCCTGGCCAACCGGCCCGAACCCCGCTCGGCCTCCGGCCAACCAGCCTCCGGCCGCCTGACCGAAGGCCGACGACCCGGCCCCGGGTCGACCCGATCGACGGCCGTCTCGCGGCCACATGTCCGCACCCCCCTGTCCCGTGGACCGTCGGCGAGCCATGCCCGCAGGCCGGACCCGTACCGCTCCGCGCCCGGCCGCCGCCTTGCGGCCGTCCGCTGTCGAAACCGAACCGAAGGAGTCCCCATGAGCACCGCCACCCGCACCCAGATCACCGTCACCCGGATCGGTGGCCGGATCGGCGCCGAGATCGCAGGCGTCCAGCTCGGGGGTGAGCTTCCGGCGGAGGTCGTCACCGAGATCCGGGCCGCCCTGCTCGCCCACAAGGTCGTCTTCTTCCGCGACCAGGACCACCTCGACGAGGCCGGCCACGAGGCCTTCGCCCAGCTGCTCGGCACGCCCGTCGCCCACCCCACCGTGCCCTCCGCCGACGGCCGTTACGCCCTCGGCATCGACTCCCACCACGGCGCCCGCGCCAACCAGTGGCACACCGACGTCACCTTCGTCCCCGCCTACCCCGCCTTCTCCATCCTCCGCGCCGTCACCATCCCCCCGTACGGCGGCAACACCCTCTGGGCCAACACCGCCACCGCGTACGCCCACCTCCCCGAGCCGCTCCGGGTCCTCGCCGACGGCCTGCGCGCCGTCCACACCAACGAGTACGACTACGCCGCCCTCAAGCCCGACGCGCTCCCCGAGGCCCTCGTCCAGTACCGCGAGGTGTTCACGTCCACGAAGTTCCGCACCGAGCACCCCGTCGTCCGCGTCCACCCCGAGACCGGCGAACGCACCCTGCTCCTCGGCAACTTCGTCCAGCGGATCGAGGGCCTGACCGGTCAGGACTCCCGCGCGCTGGTCGACCTCTTCCAGTCGCACATCGAGCGCCCCGAGAACACCGTCCGCTGGCAGTGGCGGGCCGGTGACGTCGCGATCTGGGACAACCGCGCCACCCAGCACTACGGCGTCGACGACTCCGACGACCACGAGCGCACCCTGCGCCGCGTGACGGTCGACGGCGACGTCCCCGTCGGCCCGGACGGGTTGCCGTCCCGCCTGATCAGCCCCGAGACCGTTCCCGACCCGTCCTTCGGCATCCCGTCGGGCGCGTCCGCCACCGCCTGACCCGCTCCGCCCGTACGACACCTCAAGGAGGCACCGTGCCCACCCTGCTCGCCCTCACCGGCAGCCCCTCCCCGCACTCCCGTACCGCCGTCGTCGCCGACCACGTGCTGCGCCGACTGACCCACGCCGGGTTCGACACCGCCCACCTCGCCGTACGGGAGCTCCCCGCCGCCGACCTCCTCTCCGCCCGCCGCGGCGAGCCGGAGATCCGCCGGGCCCTCGAAGCCGTGGCGCAGGCCGACGGGATCATCGTCGCGACCCCCGTCTACAAGGCCGCCTACACCGGCCTGCTCAAGGCCTTCCTCGATCTGCTCCCGCAGGACGGGCTGGCCGGGAAGACGGTCCTGCCGATCGCCACCGGCGGCAGCCTCGCCCACGTCCTGACCCTCGACTACGCCCTGCGCCCCGTCCTCGCCGCCCTCGGAGCCCGGCACGTCACCGCCGGCCGGTTCGTCCTGGACTCCTCCGTGGAACGCGGCGCCGGCCCCGGCCGGCTGCGGCCCGAGGCGGAGCTGGACCTCTTCCAGGCCGTCGACGAGTTCGCCGACGCGCTGAACGCCCAGACCTCCGCGGCCCCCCTCGCCACCACCGCCCCGTAGCGGCCCCGAAACCACCGATCCCGAACAAGGACCACCTCCATGCCCGCAGCCCTCGCCTCCACCTCCACCACCCGACGCCAGTTCCTCACCCTGCTCGGCATCTCGGCGGCCGCGGTGAGCTGCGGCACGGCCACCGCCACCGGCGGATCCGCCAAGCAGGTCACGACCCTCAAGTACCAGGGGGCCGTCGGCACGGTCCTGCTCCCCGAGCTGGCCGCGGACCTCGGCTACCTGGGCGGCCTGACCCTCGACTGGGTCGGCAACACCATCAGCGGCCCCCAGGACATCCAGTCCGCCGCCACCGGCCAGACCCACTTCGGCGGGGCCTTCAACGGCGCGATCGTCAAACTCGCCGCGAGCAAGGCCCAGATCCAGTCCATCATCTCCTACTACGGCTCCGACAAGGACACCTACCTCGGCTACTACGTCCTGGAGGACAGCCCGATCCGCTCGCCCCGCGACCTGATCGGCAAGAAGGTCGGCATGAACACGCTGGGCGCCCACGCCCAGGCGCTGCTGGAGATCTACCTGGAACGCAGCGGCCTGTCCAAGGCCGACGCGGCGAAGGTCGAGTCCCTCGTGGTCCCGCCCGTCAACACCGAACAGGCGCTGCGCCAGAAGCAGATCGAGGTCGGCGTGCTCAGCGGGGTCCTGCGCGACAAGGCCCTCGCCGCCGGGGGCATCCGCCCGCTGTTCAAGGACTTCGAGCTGCTGGGCGCCTTCAGCGCCGGGTCGTACGTGATGACCCGGCGGTTCATCAAGGAGAACCCCGACACCGTACGGACCTTCACGACCGGTGTCGCCAAGGCGATCGAGTGGTCCCGGACCACCCCGCGCGAGGAGGTCATCGCCCGGATGACCGAGATCGTCAAGAAGCGCGGCCGCAACGAGGACACCTCCACCCTCCAGTACTGGCGCTCCTACGGGGTGGCGGAGACGGGCGGCCGGATCGCCGACAAGGAGTTCCAGCTGTGGATCGACTGGCTCGGTGAGCGCGGCGAGATCAAGAAGGGCCAGCTCAAGGCCACCGACCTGTACACGAACGAGTTCAACGACCAGGGGAAGGGCTGAGCACCGTGGCGAAGATCGTGTTCGAGTCCGTGACGAAGACCTTCCCGACGAAGCAGGCCAAGGGCAGGAGGGCCGGAGCCCCCGGGGCCGGGAGTTTCACCGCCCTCGACGGGGTGGACCTGGAGATAGCGGCCGGGGAGTTCGTGGTGGTCGTCGGCCCCAGCGGCTGCGGCAAGTCCACCCTCCTCGACCTCCTGGGGGGCCTGACCCGGCCCACCTCCGGCCGGATCCTCCTCGACGGGGAGCCGGTCACCGGACCCGGCCTGGACCGGGGCATCGTCTTCCAGCAGTACGCCCTGCTGCCCTGGCGCACCGCGCTCGGCAACATCGAGTTCGGGCTGGAGGCGACGGGTGTCCCCCGGCGTGAACGCACGCAGCGGGCCCGGGAGTTCCTGGACCTCGTCGGCCTGAGCGGTTTCGAGGACCGCCACCCGCACGAACTGTCCGGTGGCATGCGCCAGCGCGTGGCCATCGCCCGCTCCCTGGCCTACGACCCGGACGTCCTGCTGATGGACGAGCCGTTCGCCGCGCTCGACGCGCAGACCCGCGAATCCCTCCAGGACGAGCTGCGCCGCATCTGGCAGCGCACCGGCAAGACCGTCGTGTTCATCACGCACGGGATCGAGGAGGCCGTGTACCTCGGGCAGCGGGTGGCCGTGATGACCTCCCGGCCCGGCCGGATCAAGGAGGCCGTCCCCGTCTCCTTCGGCGACCGGGCCACCGGCGCCGGCGGTGAGGAACTGCGCTCCAGCCCGGAATTCGCCCGCTACCGCCACGAGATCTGGACCCTGCTCCACGACGAGGTGGCCCGCGCCCAGCAACTGGAGAAGGAGGAGGCCACCGTATGAGTACCGCAGCCGATACGAAGACCACCGCGGCCGAGGCGGAAGCCGTTCGAGCGGAGGGCGCGCCCACCGCGGCGCCGGCGCCCGCGCCCGTACGGGAACCCGCACCGGAACAGGAACCCGCACCGGAACGGGAGCCCGCGCCCGTACGGGACCCCGCGCCCTCGGCCGCCGCCCCGGATCCGGCCCGGGCCGCGGGCGGCCCGCCCGCCCTGCGCGCCCTCGCCCGGTGGCTGCGCGCGGCGGCACTGCGGTCGGCGGCGATCCTCGCCCTGCTCGCGGTCTGGGAGGCGGCGCCCCGGCTCGCACTGGTGGACTCCACCTTCCTCCCGCCGGTCAGCGAGGTCGCGGCGGCCTGGTGGGAACTGGCGGGCAACGGACAGCTCGCCGAGCACACCCAGGCCAGCCTGATCCGCTCCTTCGGCGGCTTCGGCATCGCCGTCGTCGTCGCGGTCCCGCTCGGCCTGCTGATCGGCTGGTACCGCCCCGTCGCGGTGCTGCTCGGCCCGCTGCTGGAGGTGTTCCGCAACACCGCGGCCCTCGCCCTGCTGCCCGTGTTCGTCCTGCTGCTCGGCATCGGCGAGACCTCGAAGGTCTCGATCGTCGTCTACGCCTGCGTCTGGCCGATCCTGCTGAACACCATCAGCGCCGTCGGCAACGCCGATCCGACGCTGGTGCGACTGGCCCGGTCCATGGACCTGTCCACGCCGAGGCTGTTCCAGAAGGTGATCCTCCCGGCCTCCGTACCGGCGATCTTCACCGGCATCCGGCTGGCCGGCGCCGTCTCGATCCTGGTCCTCGTGGCCGCCGAGATGATCGGCGCGAAGGCGGGTCTCGGTTATCTGATCAACGCCTCGCAGTTCAACTTCGCGATCCCCGAGATGTACGCGGGCATCGTCACCATCTCCGCCATCGGCGTGGCCTTCAACCAGCTCCTCGTCAGCGTGGAACGCCGCCTCAGCCTCTGGCGCGTCCCCGCCTGACACCCTTCTCTCCCACCCCGAGGAACACCATCATGACCGCACCCCGGACCCTGCACCTCAACGCCTTCCTCATGAACGCCGGTCACCACGACGCCGCCTGGCGCCATCCCGACAGCAGCCCCGAACGGGTCACCGACCTGCGGTACTTCCAGGAGCTGGCGCGGACCGCCGAGCGCGGGCGGCTCGACTCGATCTTCTTCGCGGACGGGCTCGCGCTCTGGGGCAAGGCGCGCTACAACGCGCTCGGCGGTTTCGAACCGCTCACCCTGCTCTCCGCCATCGCCGCCGTCACCGAGCACATCGGGCTCATCGCCACCGTCTCCACCACCTTCAACGAGCCCTTCCACCTCGCCCGCAAGTTCGCCTCCCTCGACCACATCAGCAACGGCCGCGCCGGCTGGAACATCGTCACCTCCGGCACCGTGGACGAGGCCCGCAACTTCGGCCAGGACGAGCACCTCGAACACAGCCTCCGCTACGAGCGCGCCCGCGAGTTCCTCGACGTCGCCACCAAGCTCTGGGACAGCTGGGAGGACGACGCGATCGTCCTCGACAAGGAGCGCGGCATCTACGCCGACACCGACAAGCTCCACCCCGCCGCCCACCGGGGTACGTACTTCGGCGTCGCCGGCCCGCTCAACGTGCCCCGCTCCCCGCAGGGCCACCCGCTGCTCGTGCAGGCCGGATCCTCCGAGGACGGCAAGGAGTTCGCCGCCCGGTACGCCGAGGCCGTCTTCACCGCCCAGCAGACCCTCGCCGACGGGCAGACCTTCTACAAGGACCTCAAGTCGCGCCTGGCGAAGTACGGCCGGACCGAGTCCGACCTGCTCGTCCTGCCCGGCATCGCCCCCGTCATCGGTTCCACGGAGGCCGAGGCCAAGGCCCTGGAGCAGCAGCTCACCGACCTCCAGGTGCCGGAGTACGGGCTCGCCCAGCTCTCCGGCATGCTCGGCACCGACCTGACCGGCCTCCCCCTCGACGGTCCGCTGCCGGAGCTCCCCGAGGAGCGGGACATCAACGGCAACAAGAGCCGCTTCACCCTCGTCGCCGAACTGGCCCGCCGTGACGGCCTCAGCCTGCGCGGCCTGATCGCCCGCCTCGGCGCCGGCCGGGGCCACCGCGTCTTCGCCGGCACGCCCGAGCAGATCGCCGACCAGCTGGAGGAGTGGTTCACGCAGGGCGCCGCCGACGGGTTCAACATCATGGCGCCGGTGCTGCCGACCGGGCTCACCGACTTCGTCGACCACGTGGTGCCGATCCTCCAGCGGCGCGGTCTCTTCCGCACCGAGTACACGGGGTCGACCCTGCGCGAGAACTACGGCCTCGCCCGCCCGGCGAACCGGTACGCGCAGGCCGCCTCGTAGGCGGCCCGGGTACGTGAACGTGCGGCCGCCGCAGCCTCGTGCTCCGGCGGCCGCCGCGTGCCGTCAGACCGTGAGGACGATCTTGCCGCGGGTACGGCCCGCCGCGCTGAGCTCCCAGGCCTTCCCGGCCTCGGCGAGCGGCAGCGCGTGTTCCACGTTGACCGTGAGCCGGCCCGTGTCGGCGAGCTCCGCCAGGAACGTCAGGTCGGCGGTGTCCGGGCGCACCCACAGCTGGTGCGCGCCCTTGGCGGCGGCCTCGTAATCGGCGATGGAGACCACCCGGGAGCGCTCCTTGACGAGCGACTGGAGGATCTCCACGGCGCCGTCCCCGTAGAAGTCCAGCCCGGCGTCGACGCCCTCGGGGGCGAGTGCGCGGATCCGGTCCGCGAGGCCCTCCCCGTACAGGACGGGCTCGGCGCCGAGCGAGCGCAGGTAGTCGTGGTTGTGCGCGCCCGCCGTGCCGATGACGCGCAGGCCGAGCGCGACGGCGATCTGGACGCCGAAGGAGCCGGTGCCGCCCGCCGCGGAGTGGATGACGACGGTCTCGCCGGCCTTGAGGCCCGCGCGGGTGAGGGACTGGTAGGCGGTGAGACCGGCCAGTGGGATGCCCGCGGCCTGCTCGAAGGTCAGGGAAGCGGGCTTGCGGGCGAGGGTCCGCACGGGGGCCGAGACGAGTTCGGCGTAGGTGCCGAGCTCGACCCATTCCTTGCGGACGTATCCGTACACCTCGTCGCCGACGGCGTGGTCGAAGGTGTCGGGGCCCACGGCCTCGACGACTCCGGCCACGTCCCAGCCGGGTATGACGGGGTGGCGGACTTCGAGGATGGGGTCGAGGTATCCGGCGGCGAGCTTCCAGTCGACCGGGTTGACGCCGGCCGCCTTGACCCGGACCAGCACCTCGCCGGGGCCGACCTTGGGCGGGCTTACGTCAACGAGCTTGAGGTCCGGGGTGGTTCCGTATGCGTCGTACGTGATTGCCTTCATGATCGTCCCCAACGGGGCCCCGGGCGGGCCTATTCCCGTACGGGACCCTCAGGCGGGCAGGCTGTTGTGGTGCGAACGCCGTCGGGCCGCGCTGAACAGGGCCTGGATCTGCACCCCGGACTGCTCGACGTCCTCCAGCGGGGAGGGGAACGGCAGCCGTACGTCCTGGTGGCCGCGGTGCAGCTCCAGGCGCAGGGTGATCCCGTACCGGTCCATGGCGAGCGGCAGCACGCGCAGGACCGCGGTGGCGGGCAGCGGCCGGACCAGGCGCAGGAGGAGCGTCACGAGCTCGGCGTGGTCGTCGAGGAGATGGGTGAGCATGCCGGCCTCGTACGGGGCGAGGGGGTCGGGGCGAGCCGCGTCGAGCTCTTCGAGGCCGACGCACGTACGTCCCTCGTCGGTCTCCAGTACGGCCCGGCCGAATTCCATGCAGGTGGAGTCGGCGCCTTCGTCCGTGTAGGGCGTGAGCAGGCGGCCCGTGATCGTGACGCGGGCGCGCACCCGGTCCCGTGCGGGGGTGGGGGCGATGTCGGTGAACTCCAGCCGGATCGAGGGCCGGTACTCGCACTCGCCGCCGGGCTCGGACGGGTGCAGGTGCAGCCGGCCCATCGGGTCCGATCCGTCGAGGTGGCGGACCTCGCTGCTGAGCCCGTCGGTGACCACGGTCATGGAGTGGGCGGCGGCCAGGACCGACCGGATCCGCTCGGCATCGGTGGGCCGGCCGGCGGCCGGGGTGGCGGGGGCGGCACCGGGCATGCGCATGCGGGTCTCTCCATCGTCTCGGGCGACTTACTTAGGTATGCCTAACCTAACCTATTCCCTTCTGTGGGAGTACCCCGTGTCGCTCGTGTCGTTGTTGGGCTGAACGGGTGAAACGCGAGAGGATGGGGGGATGCACATGAAGCGCACGGCCGAGGCGGCCCGGTGAGCAGGTACGACGTCACGGACGAACAGTGGGAGGGGCTCGCGCAGGTGGTCCCCCTGCGCAGTCGCAACGAGTGGCCCTCCCGGGTGGACCACCGCACGATCCCCACCGCGCCGGGGGCGTCCGCGGCGGAACAGCGGCGCTTCGTCGTGATCCGGGTGCAGGTCTTCGCCGACGCGCGGGAGGTGGCCGAGTACCTGATCGCGCAGATCCCGGTGCTGCTCGACCTCACCGGCGCGGACGGCGAAGTGGCCAAGCGGATCCTCGACTTCAGCAGCGGCGTGGTCTTCGGACTGGGCTCGGGGATGCACCGGGTGGACCGGAACGTCTTCCTGCTGGCACCCGTCGGGACCGAGGTCGAGGGGATCGCGGCCGCCGCCGTCCCCCGATCGTAGGAAGGTCGCCAGGGCGGAACGGTTCACCGGACCCCCCGGGGGTCCGGCGGGCCGTACCGTCCGGCGCATGGACGTCATCTTGGACTCGGACGCGCAGGCGGACCCCGCCCCCGCCCGGTTATCCGCCGCCGTCGCCGACGGCGCTCCCGCTGCGGCCGCCGCCGTGCACCAGCGGCCCGTCGTCACCGAGTTGCGGCTCTCCGCGTTCGGGGCGCACCGCGGCGCGGTCTTCGCGCTGGGGCCCGTGACCCTCCTCGCCGGGCCCAGCGGCAGCGGCAAGTCCCAGGTCCTGGCGGCCTACGGGGCGCTGGCCGCGCTCGGGGCCGGGGCCACCCTGGAAGGGGCGTTCCCCGATCCGCGGGGCCGGATCCCCGACCGGGCGCTGCCCGACGGGCAGGGGCGGCGCGGGTTCCGCATCGGCTGCACCGTCGACGGTCCCGCCGGGCCCGTCCGCCTCGACCTCGCCGTACAGGCCGAGCCCACGCTCCGGATCGTCGGCGAACGGCTCGCGGTGGACGGGCGGATCCTGCTCGCCACCGCCCTGCGCGATCCCGGCCGGCGCTCCGTGCAGGCCTCCTGGCTGACCGGCGGAGCCGTCGGCGTCACCCGGGCCCCGCTCCCCGACGACCGGCTCGGCACCGCCCTGCTCCCGCTGCGCGTCGCCGGCGCCACAGCCGGACAGCGACAGGTCCTGGCGGCCGCCGAGCAGGTGGTGGTGGCGCTGCGGTCGGTGTTCCCCTGCGACCCGATGCCCGAGCGGATGCGGGCGCCCGTCCCGCCGGGCGAGGGGCGGCTGCTCGGCGACTGCGCCAACCTGGCCGACGTCCTGCGCCGGACCCGCCACGAGTGCGGCACCCGCCACGCGCTGCTCGCCGCGGCCGCGCGGACCGGCTGCGCGGGCCCGGTGGAGGGGCTGGACGTACGGGTCCCCGAGCAGGGTCCGGTCACGGCGGTGCTGGACCGCGGCCGCGCCGGGCCCGCCACGGAACTGGGCCGGCTCGGCGCGGGCGAGCTCCGCTTCCTCGCGCTGTCGCTGGTCCTGCTGACCGGCCCGGGGGTGCTCGCCATGGACCCGGCCGCCGAGCTGCTCTCCGCCCAGCAGGCGCTGACCGTCCTCGCCGACGGCTTCGACCGCGATCTGGACCGGCGGCAGAGCGCCGAGCTGCTGCGGCTGGCCCTGCTGTCCTGCGGACGCGGCCACGTCCGCCTGCTGGCGGCGGTGGGGGAGGGGGCGGCCGAAGCCGCCCGCGTGACCCCGGGGGTGGCGGTGGTAGACCTGACGCCATGAGCGATGAGCAGGACGTACAGCACGGGCAGGAGCCGGCGCACCGGACCGAGCGGTTGCACCGACTCCAGCGGAGACTGGCCGAGTTCGCGGCCGCGCGCGGCTGGGAGCCGTACCACACGCCCAAGAACCTGGCCTCGGCGCTGAGCGTGGAAGCGTCCGAACTGGTCGAAATCTTCCAGTGGCTGACCCCGGAGGAGTCGGCGAAGGTCATGGAGAGGCCGGAAACCGCACACCGCGTGGCCGACGAGGTGGCCGACGTGCTGGCGTATCTGCTGCAATTCTGTGAGGTCCTCGGGGTGGACGTGATGGATGCGCTCGCCGCGAAGATCGAGAGGAACGAGCTCCGCTTCCCGGTGACGGGGCCTCCGACATCGAATTGTCACTCTTCGGAGTGATGGCGTCGTCCACAACCATGTTTGTGTCCACAGATTTCCGAATACCCCTGGCTTTACTGGCCCATTGCCCTCACTCTGGGTAGTGGTGAGGACGGCGGATGTCGTGCGGACGGGGGACGGCATATGGATGCGGTACGGCTCATCGCGGCCGGCCGGCACGCGCTGGCACAGAGCGGGGCGGCGATGGACATCGTGGGCGAGGCCTGGCAGGCCCAGGCGCTCGCGCAGGGGATCGGGAGCTGGCTGGCGGTCACGGGGCCGCCGGAGCTGAGATCGGAGGCACGGGGACTGGGGGAAGCGGGGGGCAGAGGCTGCGGGGTGCTCGACAGAGCGGCCCTGCGGGGAGAGGGCAGCGCGCCCGACTACCCGCCGAGAGCGGCGCAGCTGACCAAGGTGGCGGATGTCCGCCAGGCTCTGCTCGGGCTGCAGGCGCTGTTCGGCGAAGTGGGGATAGCCCTGGTCGGGGTGGCCTGCGCGACGGACGACGAAGGCCTGTACTGGCAGTGCATAGAGTCCATAGACGCGGCCGACGAATCGAGCGACCGGGTCCGGGCCGTCCTGCGCCGGCTGACGGTGCGTGAACGGGGGTCCGCCTCCGGCGTGGCCTGACGGGAGAGCGCCGAGAGGGCGGCCGGGGTCCCGTCGCGCACGACGGGACCCGCAAGGTCAATGCGACCGGTAGGACGTGCGCTCGCTCTCGGGTGCGCGGTCCGTGGAGGACTGGAGGTCGGCGTCGAGCTGCGACAGGTCGGCGTTCAGCGCGGCCATCAGCTCTTCCATCTGCTGGAGCAGGCCCTTCGGCGCGCCACCCTGGGCGGCCGCCGCGGGCTCCTGGCGTGCGTGGTCGTGTGCGGCCTGCCCGGTCTGTCCGGTGTGCTCGGGCACGGACTCGTGGGACATGACGGCCTCCTCGGCCCTGGCCCTTCCGAGGCGGAAGGGGGCGGTGGGCGCATCGGCGGAGGCCGCCGGCGCGCGGGCCGGGCGGTCCGGCTCCGTCCGAGCCAACGATCCCCGTCCGTGCTGGTCACTGGCCCGGACCGGGGTGGACCGTCCGGTTGACGCAGATTCACCCTGCGGGGGTGGGCGAGGCAGGATGGGAGTCATGGATCTCCGTATTTTCACCGAGCCCCAGCAGGGCGCGAGCTACGACACCCTCCTGACCGTCGCCAAGGCCACCGAGGACCTGGGCTTCGACGCGTTCTTCCGCTCCGACCACTATCTGAAGATGGGGTCGGCGGACGGCATGCCCGGGCCCACCGACGCCTGGATCACCCTCGCGGGCCTGGCCCGGGAGACGCGGCGGATCCGCCTCGGCACGCTGATGACGGCCGGCACGTTCCGGCTGCCGGGCGTGCTCGCCATCCAGGTGGCCCAGGTCGACCAGATGTCCGGCGGCCGGGTCGAACTGGGGCTGGGCGCGGGCTGGTTCGAGGAGGAGCACAAGGCGTACGGCATCCCGTTCCCGGCGGAGCGGATGGCCCGGCTGGAGGAGCAGCTCGCGATCGTCACCGGCCTGTGGGCGACCGCGCCCGGAGCCACGTTCGACTACGCGGGCACCCACTACCAGGTGGAGAAGTCCCCGGCGCTGCCCAAGCCGGCCCAGGCCAAGGTGCCCGTGCTCATCGGCGGCCACGGCGCCAAGCGCACCCCGCGCCTCGCCGCCCGGTACGCGGACGAGTTCAACATGCCGTTCGCGTCGATCGCGGACAGCGAGCGGCAGTTCGGCCGGGTGCGGCAGGCCGCCGAGGAAGCCGGACGGGGCGCCGACGACCTCGTCTACTCCAACGCCCTCGTGGTGTGCGTCGGCAAGGACGACGCCGAGGTCGCCCGCCGGGCCGCCGCCATCGGCAGGGACGTGGACGAGCTCAAGGCCAACGGCCTGGCCGGCTCCCCGGCCGAGGTGGTGGAGAGGATCGGCGCCTACGCGGCCGTCGGCAGCTCCCGCATCTACCTCCAGCTGCTCGACCTCGACGACCTGGACCACCTGGAGCTGATCTCGGCCCAGGTACTTTCCCAGCTCGGCTGAGGGAGGCGGAAGACCGTGCCCCGCGCGTCCGGCCCGCTCGCCGAAGCACTGGCCGACAGGGTCGTGCTCCTCGACGGCGGACTGAGCAACCAGCTCGCCGACCAGGGCTGCGACCTGACCGGAGGCCTCTGGTCGGGCCGGGTGCTGGCCGAGCGGCCGGACCAGGTGGAGGCCGCCCACTCGGCGTATGCGCGGGCCGGCGCCGAGGTGCTGATCACCGCGAGCTACCAGGTCGGGTACGAGGCCTTCGCCGCCCACGGGCACGACCGGGCCGAGACCACCGCCCTGCTGCACCGCAGCGTCGCGCTGGCGGCCCGGGCGGCCGGGGCCGCCGGCCACGAGGTCTGGGTCGCCGCCTCCGTCGGCCCGTACGGGGCGGTGCTCGCGGACGGCTCCGAGTACCGCGGGCGGTACGGGCTGAGCGTGCGCGAGCTCTCCGCCTTCCACCGCCCGCGGATCGAGGCGCTGCTCGCGGCGGGCGCCGACGTCCTGGCGCTGGAGACCGTCCCGGACGCGGAGGAGGCCGAAGCGCTCCTCGGCGTCCTCGCCGGGACGGGGGCGGCCGCCTGGCTGAGCTACACCGTGGCCGGCGCCCGTACCCGGGCCGGTCAGCCGCTCGCCGAGGCCTTCGCCCTCGCGGCCGAGGCCCCGGAGGTCATCGCGGTCGGCGTCAACTGCTGTGACCCGGCGGACGTCCTGCCCGCCCTGGAGGCGGCCTCCTCCGTGACGTCCAAGCCGCTCGTCGCCTACCCGAACGACGGCTCCGTCTGGGAGGCCGCCACCGCCACCTGGCACGCCCCGCCCGCCCCCGCGCCCTGGCCCCTGGAGGCCTGGCGCAGGGCGGGAGCCCGCCTGATCGGCGGCTGCTGCCGCATCGGTCCGGCGGGCATCGCCGATCTGGCCGCGGAGGTGTCCCGGGGCGGGACCGGTCACTGGCGCCAGCGGGGCTGACCGGGACCCTTGCAGGTGTAGGTGATGCCCTTCTTGCTGACGCCGGTCGCCCCGGCCGGGGAGCAGAACGCCCCGGGCGTCACGGTGCCGGTGCTTGCGCCGCCGCTGTCCGACCCGCCGGAGGAGGAAGACCCGCCGGAGGAGGAGCCTCCGGAGCTCGAACCCCCGGAAGAGGAGCCGCCGGAGCTCGAACTCCCGGAGGAGGAGCCCCCGGAGGAGGAGCCGCCCGATGCCGTGCTGCCCGAGTCCTCGTGCGTCGGCGTAGGTTCGGGGTGGAGGCGGGTGTTCGGCGCAGCCGGGCAGCCGGTCCCGGGGGAGACCAGCTTCAGCGGGGCGGAAGTGGTCGCCGGCGCGCTGATCTCCTTGCCTTCCGCGGGCTCCTGGAAGCAGACGGCCCAGTCGTCCACGGCGGCCGGCAGGGTGACGTCCGTGAACGCGCTCTGCGCCTCGATCCTCTGGAAGCCGATCGGTTTGAGCACCTGAGACGCCTTCGCGAAGGTCAGACCGACGACCTTGGGCATCTTCGGATAGGGGATCGGATCCCCGTCCTTCGCGGGGCACGGCGCGTCGGTCCGTACGACGCCGAGGTCGAGGGTGCGTATCGCACCGGGCTTCTCCGCCGCCACGGCCTGGAAGCACACCTTCCAGTCGGCCTCGGCGACTTGGGCGGCATCGGCCTCGGAGGCGTCGTGCGAGAGCACCTGGAATCCGGCGGCGAGCGCCGTGGCCCTCGCCTCCTTCAGGTTCCGGCCGACGAGGGAAGGCGGCTCGGTCCGGCTCGGGCTCGCACTCGGTGAGGCGGACGCGAGGGCGGCCGGCTTCGCGTCGGCCTCGGCCTTCTTCGGCGGGTCGCCCAGGAAGGGCGTGAGGAACCACAGACCGGCGAGGACCGTTGCGATGATCTTCTTGGCCTGCCCCCACCGGCTCGTCCAGGCGAGCGCGATCCCCACGGGCGGGAGCACGACCAGCAGGGCGATGATAAGGACGGGATGCTGCCACCAGCGGCGCACGGGCGCGGGCATGGGTGGGTAAGGCTTCGGCGGGTACACGAGAGAGGCCCTCCTGGGGCTGCCGGGATGCCGGGGGCACGGGGAACGACGTGTTCCGCGGACCGTACAGCGCCGGACGCACACGCGGCGGGCACTTGCCCGAATCGGGATCCGCGGCCGCCGCGGCGGGCGTACGCGCGGGGAAATCCAGTGGCCCCCGCCGACGGCGGCATCCATGCTGAGCTGCATGTTCTTGACGATCTCCACCACTGGCGGAGCCGAGCAGCCGGCCACCGACCTGGGCTTCCTGCTGCACAAGCACCCTGGAAAGGCGCAGGCGTTCTCCACCTCCCACGGCGTCGCCCACGTGTTCTATCCCGAGGCCGCCGACGAGCGGTGCACGGCGGCGCTGCTGCTGGAGGTGGACCCCGTCGCGCTCGTGCGGCGCGGCCAGGGCAAGGGACGGGGCGGGGCGCCCGACGCCGCGCTCGCCCAGTACGTCAACGACCGCCCGTACGCGGCCTCCTCGCTGCTCGCCGTCGCGCTCAGCTCCGTCTTCCGCAGCGCGCTCAAGGGGCAGTGCGCCGCCCGGCCCGAACTGCCGGAGCAGACCCGTCCGCTGCGGATCGAGATACCGGCGCTGCCGGCGCGCGGCGGTGCGGAGCTCGTGCACCGGCTGTTCGATCCGCTCGGCTGGGACCTCGTACGGGCCGATCCCGTACCGCTCGACGAGCAGTTCCCGCAGTGGGGGGACTCCCGGTACGTGCGGCTCGTGCTGGAGGGCGAGCTGCGGCTCGCCGACGCGCTGCGGCAGCTCTACGTCCTGCTGCCCGTGCTGGACGACGCCAAGCACTACTGGGTCGCCCCCGACGAGGTCGACAAGCTGCTGCGGGCCGGAGACGGCTGGCTGGCCGCGCACCCCGAGAACGGGCTGATCAGCGCCCGTTACCTGGCCCGTCACAAGCGGCTGACCCGCGAGGCCCTGGAGCGTCTTGAGCTGCTGCGGCTGGCCGAGGCCGACGGCAGCGAGGTCGAGGAGTTCGACAACGCCGTGGACGAGGACCGTGACACCGAGGAGAAGCCCGTACCGCTCGCCGTGCAGCGGCGCGAGGCGATCCTGGCCGCGCTGCGCGCCGCCGGCGCGGCCCGGGTCCTCGACCTCGGCTGTGGACAGGGGCAGTTGGTCCAGGCGCTGCTGGGGGACGCGTCCTTCACCGAGATCGTCGGTGTCGACGTGTCCATGCGGGCCCTCGCCACGGCCGCCAAGCGGCTCCACCTCGAACGGATGGGGGAGAGGCAGAGCAGCCGCGTCCGGCTGCTCCAGGGCTCGCTCGCGTACACCGACAAGCGGCTGGCGGGCTACGACGCCGCCGTGCTCAGCGAGGTCATCGAGCACCTGGACCTGCCGCGCCTGCCCGCCCTGGAGTACGCGGTGTTCGGCGCGGCCCGCCCCCGTACGGTCCTGGTCACCACCCCCAACGTGGAGTACAACGTCCGCTGGGAGAGCCTGCCCGCCGGGCACGTCCGCCACGGCGACCACCGCTTCGAGTGGAACCGCGGGGAGTTCCGGGAGTGGGCCGCCTCCGTGGCCGGCCGCCACGGGTACGAGGTCGCCTTCGTGCCCGTCGGCGACGACGACCCCGAGGTGGGGCCGCCGACCCAGATGGCCGTCTTCACCCGGACCCCCACCGACACCGACACCCGCACCGCTGCCGCCAAGGAGGGAGAGGCCGCATGACCAGTACCGGAAACCGCGTACTTCCCGTCACCGATCTGTCCCTCGTCGTCCTCGTCGGGGCCACCGGGTCAGGGAAGTCCACCTTCGCCCGCAAGCACTTCAAGCCCACCGAGGTCATCTCCTCCGACTACTGCCGCGGACTCGTCGCCGACGACGAGAACGACCAGAGCGCGAGCCGCGATGCCTTCGACGTCCTGCACTACATCGCCGGCAAGCGGCTGGCGGCCGGACGCCTGACCGTCGTCGACGCCACCAGCGTGCAGGCCGAGGCCCGCAGGCAGCTGGTCCGGCTGGCCCGCGAGCACGACGTCCTGCCCATCGCGATCGTCCTCGACATGCCCGAGGAGGTCTGCGCCGAGCGCAACGCCGGACGCCCCGACCGGGCCGGGCTGCCGCGCGCGGTCATCCAGCGGCACCGCCGAGACCTGCGCCGCTCGCTGCGCGGACTGGAGCGCGAGGGCTTCCGCAAGGTGCACGTGCTGCGCACTCCCGAGGAGGCCGAGAGCGCCGAAGTCGTCCTGGAGAAGCGGTTCAACGACCTCACCCACCTCACCGGCCCCTTCGACATCATCGGTGACATCCACGGCTGCTCCTCCGAGCTGGAGACCCTGCTCGGCAAGCTGGGGTACGAGGACGGGGTCCACCCCGAGGGCCGCACCGCCGTGTTCGTCGGCGACCTCGTCGACCGGGGCCCGGACAGCCCCGGCGTCCTGCGCCGGGTCATGGGCATGGTCGGGTCCGGCAACGCCCTGTGCGTACCCGGGAACCACGAGAACAAGCTCGGCCGTTACCTCAAGGGGTCCAAGGTCCAGCAGACCCACGGGCTCGCCGAGACGATCGAGCAGCTCGGGCGTGAGCCGCAGGAGTTCGTCGAGGAGGTGCGGGAGTTCATCCGCGGTCTCGTCAGCCACTACGTGCTCGACGGCGGCAGGCTGGTGGTCTGCCACGCCGGTCTGCCCGAGAAGTACCACGGCCGCACCTCCGGCCGGGTCCGCTCGCACGCCCTGTACGGGGAGACCACCGGTGAGACCGACGAGTTCGGCCTGCCCGTGCGCTACCCGTGGGCCGAGGAGTACCGCGGCAAGGCGGTCGTGGTCTACGGCCACACCCCGGTCCCGGACACCGCCTGGCTCAACAACACCATCTGCCTGGACACGGGTGCCGTCTTCGGCGGGAAGATGACGGCCCTGCGCTGGCCCGAGCGCGAACTGGTCGACGTACCGGCCGAGAAGGTCTGGTACGAGCCGGTCAAGCCGCTCGCCGCCGAGGCGCCGGGCGGCCACGAAGGACGCCCGCTGGACCTGGGCGACGTCCACGGGCGCCGGATCGTCGAGACCCGGCACCTGGGCAACGTCACCGTGCGCGAGGAGAACGCGGCCGCGGCCCTGGAGGTCATGAGCCGCTTCGCGGTGGACCCGCGGCTGGTCCCGTACCTGCCGCCGACCATGGCGCCGACCGCCACCTCCCGGGAGGACGCCCGGGGCGGAGCCGCCGATGGTGGCTACCTGGAGCACCCGGCCGAGGCCTTCGCCCAGTACCGCAAGGACGGCGTCGCCCAGGTCGTGTGCGAGGAGAAGCACATGGGCTCCCGGGCCACCGTCCTCGTCTGCAAGGACGCCGGGGCGGCCCGCGAGCGCTTCGGCGTCGAGGGCCCGACCGGTTCCGTCTACACCCGCACCGGACGCGCCTTCTTCCAGGACCCCGAGGTCACCGAGGAGGTCCTCGCCCGGCTCCGCAGCGCCCTCACCGACGCGGGCCTGTGGGAGGAACTGGCCACCGACTGGCTGCTGCTGGACGGGGAGCTGCTGCCCTGGTCGCTGAAGTCCACCGGTCTGCTGCGCAACCAGTACGCCGCCGTGGGCGCCGCCTCCCGCGCCGTGTTCCCGGACGCCCTCGGCGCGCTGGCCGCGGCCGCGCAGCGGGGCGTCGACACCGGCGGACTGCTCGCCCGCCAGCGGGAGCGGGCCGCCGACGCCGAGCGGTTCACCGACGCGTACCGGCGCTACTGCTGGCCCACGGACGGGCTGGACGGCGTACGGTTCGCCCCCTTCCAGCTGCTGGCGGCCGCCGGGCGCTCGCTGGCCGCCGTACCCCACGACGAGCAGCTGTTCTGGCTGGACCGGCTCGTCGCCGCCGACGAGGCGGCCGGGACCGGGCTGCTGCGCCGTACCGGCCGGATCCTGGTGGACACCGCCGACGAGGACTCCGTACGGGCGGGCACCGACTGGTGGCTGGAGCTGACGGGCGCGGGCGGCGAGGGCATGGTCGTCAAGCCGCTCCAGGCGTACGCCCGCGACGGCAAGGGCCGCCTGGTCCAGCCGGGGATCAAGGTGCGCGGGCGCGAGTACCTGCGGATCATCTACGGTCCGGAGTACACGCGTCCGGAGCAGCTGGAGAAGCTGCGCCAGCGCTTCCTGGGGCACAAGCGCTCCCTGGCCCTGCGCGAGTACGCGCTCGGGCTGGAGGCCCTGGACCGGCTGGCGGGCGGGGAGCCGCTGTGGCGGGTGCACGAGGCGGTGTTCGCGGTGCTGGCCCTCGAATCGGAGCCGGTCGACCCGCGGTTGTGAACCGGGGACGCTACGCACAGCCGTAAAGGAGAGGCCCCTGTACGGCCCCGAATTAGGTCGTATGGGGGAACTTTCCCGGAGAACGCCGGGAAAACCACCGGCGGGATCGTTCATCCAGGGCAGCGGAATGTCCGCGACCCTGGAAGGACGGAACGTCACCTATGAAGATGACCGCGCGCGGAAGCATTGCGGCACTCATGACCTGTATGGCCGCGGCCGGCGCGGCCACCCCGGCCGTGGCCGACTCGGTGCCGGTGGGTGTCCCCCTGGACGCCGTGAAGACCACGCTGGGCGTGGACGCCCCGCGCGTGGCCACCGCGGTGCCGGTGCCCGTCGTCGGCGCGCCGGAGGTTCCCGTGCACCACACGGGAGATCTGCTCCCCAGCCCGATCCTCCCGTCGATGCCGATCACCACCCAGCTCGGCAGCACCCTGGTCGGGACGCCGGTGCCGAACCTGCTCGGCGACCCGAAGACGGACGGTGAGGGTTCGCTGGAGGCCCCGGCCACCGATGTGCTCGCCCGTACCCCCGGCGCGGTCGTCGGCGCCCCGCTGACGATGCCGGACGGCAGCAACTACGGCATCCCCAACCTGACCACCCCCAAGCTGGGCCTGACCGCCCCGGAACTGATCGGGGCCCCGTCGGCGCTCCTCGGCCTGCGCTGACCGCGGCCGGCGCCGCCGGGACCGCGGGGGACGCCGACCGTGCCGCGTCTCCTGAGCGAACGCCAGGTCAAAAAGCCGTCCGGTCTGCGAACGTGTACGCCATGGGATTCCATGTCGACTCCGAGACCGGGCGGCTTCGCCGCGTCATCCTCCACCGGCCCGATCTGGAGCTGAAGCGGCTCACACCGAGCAACAAGGACGCGCTGCTCTTCGACGACGTGCTGTGGGTGCGCCGGGCCCGTCAGGAACACGACGGTTTCGCCGACGTCCTGCGCGACCGCGGAGTCGAGGTGCACCTCTTCGGAGACCTCTTGGGCGAGGCCCTGGACGTCCCGGAGGCCAGACACCTCGTCCTGGACCGGGTGTTCGACGAGAAGGAGTACGGTCCGCTCGCCACCGACCACCTGCGCGCGGTCTTCGACCAGCTGCCGGTGACCGCGCTGGCCGAGGCGCTGATCGGCGGGATGACCAAGCGCGAGTACCTGGAGCGGCACGCGGAGCCGGTGTCGGTCCGCTTCCACGCGATGGAGCTGGACGACTTCCTGCTGGGGCCGCTGCCCAACCACCTGTTCACCAGGGACACCTCCGCCTGGATCTACGACGGGGTGTCCATCAACGCCATGCGCTGGCCGGCCCGGCAGCGCGAGACGGTGCACTTCGAGGCGATCTACAAGCACCACCCGCTCTTCACCTCCTCCGGGGCCTTCCACTACTGGTCCCAGGGGCAGGCGGACTACCCCTCCACCATCGAGGGCGGGGACGTGCTCGTCATCGGGAACGGCGCGGTGCTGATCGGGATGAGCGAGCGGACCACGCCGCAGGCGGTGGAGATGCTCGCGCGGGGCCTGTTCGCGGCCGGGTCGGCGACCACCATCGTGGCGCTGGACATGCCCAAGCGACGGGCCTTCATGCACCTGGACACGGTGATGACGATGGTGGACGGAGATACGTTCACTCAGTACGCGGGCCTGGGCATGCTGCGCTCGTACACGATCGAGCCGGGGGAGGGCCTCCAGGAGCTGAAGGTGACCGACCACCCGCCGGAGCACATGCACCGGGCGATCGCGGCGGCGCTCGGGCTGGACTCGATCAGGGTGCTGACCGCGACCCAGGACGTGCACGCGGCGGAGCGCGAGCAGTGGGACGACGGCTGCAACGTGCTGGCGGTCGAGCCGGGGGTGGTGGTGGCGTACGAGCGGAACGTGACGACCAACACCCACCTGCGGAAGGAAGGGATCGAGGTCATCGAGATCCCGGGCAGCGAGCTCGGGCGGGGGCGGGGCGGGCCGCGGTGCATGAGCTGCCCGGTGGAGCGGGATCCGGCCTGAGACCCCTCTGTATATCAATGCAAAGGATCGTATAGACTTCCAGCATCCCCTGTCAGCGTGATCCCTGGAGTGTCCCCATGGCCACCGACCTCGTCGGTCGCAGTTTCCTCAAGGAGCTCGATTTCACCGCCGCCGAGTTCCGCGGTCTGATCGAGCTCGCGGCCGAACTGAAGGCGGCCAAGAAGGCCGGGGCGGAGCAGCGCCGCCTCCAGGGCAGGAACATCGCGCTCGTCTTCGAGAAGACCTCGACGCGCACGCGCTGCGCGTTCGAGGTCGCCGCCGCCGACCAGGGCGCGCACACCACCTACCTCGACCCGGCCAGCTCCCAGATCGGCCACAAGGAGTCGGTCAAGGACACGGCACGGGTGCTGGGCCGGATGTTCGACGCGATCGAGTACCGGGGGGACAGTCAGGAGGCCGTCGAGGCGCTCGCGGCCCACTCCGGCGTGCCGGTCTACAACGGCCTCACCGACGACTGGCATCCCACCCAGATGCTGGCCGACGTGCTCACCATGACCGAGCACTGCGCCAAGCCGCTGGAGCGCGTCTGCTTCGCCTACCTCGGCGACGCCCGCTTCAACATGGGCAACTCGTACCTGGTCACCGGCGCGCTGCTGGGCATGGACGTACGCATCGTCGCGCCGAAGGCCTACTGGCCGGCCGAGGCCGTGGTCGCGCGGGCTCGTGAGCTCGCGGCCGCCAGCGGGGCCCGGATCACGCTGACGGAGGAGGTCGCCGAGGGCGTGGCCCAGGCCGACTTCGTCGCCACGGACGTGTGGGTGTCCATGGGCGAGCCCAAGGAGGTCTGGGACGAGCGGATCGCCGCCCTGGCCCCGTACGCCGTCACGATGGACGTGCTGCGCGCGACCGGCAACCCGGACGTGAAGTTCCTGCACTGCCTGCCGGCCTTCCACGACCTGGGCACCAAGGTCGGCCGGGAGATCCACGAGCGGCACGGGCTGGACTCGCTGGAGGTGACGGACGAGGTGTTCGAATCCGCGCACTCCGTCGTCTTCGACGAGGCCGAGAACCGGCTGCACACCATCAAGGCCGTGCTCGTCGCGACCCTCGCCCCGCCGGTCGCCGGTTAGGACCGCTCAGCTCCGCATACTCATGCGGGCCGGGCCGCCAGGGTGAACCAGACGGCCTTGCCGTCCGCCGTCGGGCGGTGGCCGCAGGCCGAGCTGAGGGCGCGGATCAGCAGCAGCCCGCGGCCGTGCTCCTGCCAGGGGTCCGGCATCAGGTCGTCCAGACGGGTGCCCGGGGGGCCCTGGGCGGCGATCGCGCCCAGGACGCCGGGCGGGCGCGGGTCCCCGTCGTGGACCTCGACCTGGCAGCCGCTCGCCCGCAGCTCCACGACCAGCTCGATCGGGGCGTCCCCGGCGGTGTGCTCCACGGCGTTGGCGACCAGTTCCGCGGTCAGCAGCTCCGCCGTGTCGCTGTCGGCGTGCACGACGGGCACGTCGGTGAGCGCCGTACGGACGAGGGCGCGGGCGATCGGCACGGCGGCAGGCGTGCGGGGCAGCGGGATCCGCCAGGCGGAGACGTCGGGCATGCGGGGACCGTCCGTTCCGGGAGCAGGAGCAGGGGCAGGGGCAGGGGCCGGGGGGAGGGGGAACTTCCGCTTTCAACGATACGGAGTGCCTCAGAAGTTCCGCAGGGCACCCCGGCGCCCGCGCAAGGGACGTAGGTCACGGCGTGCCGGGACCTTCGACGCCGGAGCCTTCGACCCCGTGTCGGCGGGAGCCGGCCCTCACCCTTGTGTCGCGTTTCTGTGACGGCAGTCACGATGCAGTGATACCGTCGATCACGTGAGCCCCTTCATCGGTTCCACAGCAGCGACCGAACGGTGGCGCCACCTGCGGGTGACCCGGCAGGACGGCGTGGCCACCGTCACCCTCGACCGCCCCGAGAAACTCAACGCCCTCACCTTCGGCGCCTACGCCGACCTGCGCGACCTGCTCGCCGAGCTCTCCCGCGAGCGCACCGTGCGCGCCCTCGTCCTCGGCGGCGAGGGGCGCGGCTTCTGCTCCGGCGGGGACGTCGACGAGATCATCGGCGCCACCCTCGCCATGGACACCTCCCAGCTCCTCGATTTCAACCGGATGACCGGCCAGGTGGTCCGCGCCATCCGAGAATGCCCCTTCCCGGTGATCGCCGCCGTACACGGGGTCGCCGCGGGCGCCGGGGCCGTCCTCGCCCTCGCCTCCGACTTCCGCATCGCCGACCCCACCGCCCGTTTCGCGTTCCTCTTCACCCGCGTCGGCCTCTCCGGCGGGGACATGGGCGCCGCGTACCTGCTGCCCCGCGTCGTCGGCCTCGGCCACGCGACCCGGCTGCTGATGCTCGGAGAGGCCGTCCGCGCACCGGAGGCCGAGCGCATCGGCCTGCTCAGCGAGGTCACCGAGGAGGGCAAGGCCGGCGTACGGGCCGCCGAGCTCGCCGCCCACCTCGCCGCCGGGCCGGCCCTCGCCTACGCGCAGACCAAGGCACTGCTGACCGCCGAACTCGACATGCCGCTCGCGGCCTCGGTCGAGCTCGACGCCAACACCCAGGCCCTGCTGATGAACGGCCGGGACTACGCCGAGTTCCACGCCGCCTTCACCGGGAAGCGGCCGCCGGAGTGGAAGGGCAGGTAGCGCCATGCGGGCAGGCAGCGCATTGCGGGTCGCCGTCGTCGGCGGCGGGCCCGGGGGCCTGTACGCCGCCGCGCTGCTGGCCCGCCAGGGCCACACGGTGGAGGTGTGGGAGAAGAACGCCCCCGAGGCCACCTTCGGCTTCGGCGTGGTGCTCTCCGACGAGACCCTCGGCGGCATCGAACGGGCCGACACGGTGGTCTACGCGGCCCTCGGCGCCGAGTTCGTACGCTGGGACGACATCGACATCGTGCACCGGGGGCGGCTGCTGACCTCCGGCGGGCACGGTTTCGCGGCCCTCGGCCGGCGGCGGCTGCTGGAGATCCTCCACGAGCGCTGCGCCGGACTCGGGGTCAGGCTCCGCTTCCGCACCCCCGCACCCGCCGCCGCGGCCCTGGCGGCCTCGTACGACCTGGTCGTCGCGGCCGACGGGGTGCACAGCGCGACCCGGCAGGGCGGCGCCGCGCACTTCCGCCCGACGCTCACGAGCGGGCGGTGCCGTTACATCTGGCTCGCCGCCGACTTCGCCTTCGACGCGTTCCGCTTCGAGATCGCGGAGACCGAGCACGGCGTCATGCAGCTGCACGCCTACCCGTACTCCGCGGACGCTTCCACCGTCATCGTGGAGATGCACGAGGACGTCTGGCGCGCCGCCGGCTTCGACCTGTGCGACGAGGCCGAGTCGGCCGCGCGCTGCGCCAAGATCTTCGGCGAGGCCCTGCGCGGGCGCCCGCTGCACGGCAACCGCTCGGCGTGGACCGAGTTCCGTACGGTCGTCAACGAGCGGTGGTCGCACGGGAACGTCGTCCTGCTCGGGGACGCGGCGCACACCGCGCACTTCTCCATCGGCTCCGGCACGAAGCTGGCGGTGGAGGACGCGCTCGCGCTGGCCGAGGCCGTGGCCACGGAGCCGGACGTACCCGCCGCCCTCGCCGCCTACGAAGCCGCCCGGCGGCCGGCGGTGGCCTCGACCCAGCGGGCCGCCGCCGCCAGCATGCGCTGGTTCGAGGAACTCGCAGGGTACGTGGACCAGCCCGCCCGGCAGTTCGCCTTCAACCTGCTCACCCGCAGCCGCCGGGTGACCCACGACAACCTGCGGCTGCGCGACGAGCGGTTCACCCGGGCCGTGGAACGCGACTTCGGCTGCCCGGACGAGCACACCCCGCCGATGTTCACGCCGCTGAAGCTGCGTGGGCTGACCCTGCGCAACCGGGTCGTGGTCTCCCCGATGGACATGTACAGCGCCCCGGACGGCGACGGGACGCCCGGGGACTTCCACCTGGTGCACCTGGGGGCGCGGGCCCTCGGCGGAGCCGGCCTGGTGATGACCGAGATGGTCTGCGTATCGGCCGAGGGCCGCATCACCCCCGGCTGCACCGGCCTGTACACGGCCGCGCAGGCGCGGGCCTGGACCCGGATCGCCGACTTCGTGCACGGCTCCGCGCCCGGCACCGCCCTCGGCGTCCAGCTCGGCCACTCGGGCCGCAAGGGCTCGACGCGGGTGATGTGGGAGGGCATGGACGACCCGCTCCCGGAAGGCAACTGGCCGCTGGTGGCCGCCTCGGAACTGCCCTACCGGCCGGGCGTCTCGGCCGTCCCGCGCGCACTGACCGAGGCGGACCTCGCCTCGATCCGCTCCGATTTCGCGGCCGCCGCCGTGCGGGCCGCGGGCTGCGGGTTCGACCTGCTGGAACTGCACTGCGCCCACGGCTACCTGCTGTCCGGCTTCCTGTCCCCGCTCACCAACCACCGCACGGACGCCTACGGCGGCCCCCTGGAGAACCGGCTCCGCTTCCCGCTGGAGGTCTTCGACGCGGTCCGCGCCGTCTGGCCCGCGGACCGGCCGATGACCGTCCGCATCTCGGCCACCGACTGGGCCCCCGGCGGGACGTCCGCCCAGGACGCGGTGGACATCGCGGCCGCCTTCGCCGCGCACGGCGCCGACGCCATCGACGTGTCGACCGGGCAGGTGGTGGCGGACGAGAGCCCCGAGTACGGGCGCTCGTACCAGACCCCCTACGCGGACCGGATCCGCAACGCGCTCGGCGTCCCCGTCATCGCCGTCGGCGCGATCTCCTCCTGGGACGACGTGAACTCCCTCCTGCTGGCGGGCCGCGCGGACCTCTGCGCCGTGGGCCGCCCCCACCTGTACGACCCCCACTGGACCCTGCACGCGGCCGCCGAACAGTCCTACGCGGGCCCGGCCGCCCCCTGGCCCACCCCCTACCAGGCCGGCAGCCGCACCCCCCCGACCGGCCGCGGCTGACGACGGGCCCCGGTGCGGCGGGGCTAGGGTTCGACGAAGGCCGCTCCGGGTTCGCGGAGGCGGGCGTGGAGTTCCGTGAAGACCGCCGCCGCGCGGTCGCCCGGCCAGTCCGCGGGCAGCAGTTCGCGGGGCAGGCCCGGGTCGGCGT